>QBYD01000041.1 GCA_003282975.1 Pelagibacteraceae bacterium AG-325-C10 | reverse complement strand
TTTTTTGTCCCTCATATCTGCGAAAAGCACCAAAAGCTCTAGGCATATGTAAAAAAGAATGCTGACCCTCATTAATTCCAAATTCAAGGATCATTTGATAATCCATTGTGTTATGTAAATCAATATCAAATCCTGAAAAATGGTCATGAAGCCTTTTGTGCCAAAACATCGATTGTGCACTTAGATGAAATCCTTCATACTTAAATTGATTTAGATTAAAGTTAAATGCATAATTATATTTAATAACTTCATCTGTTTTATCAATCGATAACCAATCTCCAAATATTACTTTTTTATTGGGGTTTTTTTTAAAAGCCTCTATTATAAATTTAAAAGTATTTGGTAAATAAATATCATCCGAATTTAACCATCCAAAAATATCACCTGTGCAATGCTCAAAACCTTTGTTTAAAGCATCACTTTGACCTTGATCATTTTCAGAAACCCATAATGCAATTTTATCCTTATACTTTTGAATTATCTCATAAGTGCCATCTTTTGAACCACCATCTATAATGATTAGTTCAGTATTTGAATAATCTTGATTTAAAACTGATAATATACTTTTTTCAATAAATTCCGCTTGATTAAAACTTGGCATTACAATTGAGATTTTAGGAACATTAATCTCTTTTTTTTTTATTATATTCTTATTAAGCTTTGTGAGAAAACTATCAGCAAATAAATTAGTTTTCATATTTTTTTTCCAGAACCCAACATAAAAGTAGTCTTCCTAGAAATTCTTTGCTGAATTTCATCTAATTTTCTAATATATAAAGTATTCGATATTGTATTAAATTCATTATTTAAATGTTTTAATTTATATTTAAGTGGATCATATTTAAAACTTTCAAAACCTTTGTTTATTAGAAATTTGTGAATATCGTCATCTTTTTTACCATACTTTCTACCACTACCATTTAATTCTATAATAATAGCAATAAGTGAGGGATTATTAATTATGTTTTTTGCACCATCAAGCACTTGCGACTCATATCCTTCTACGTCAATTTTGATGATGGTAGGACACTTCTCTTTCAAAACTTCATCTAATGGAAAAACATTAACTTTTATAGACGAACAATTTTTTTCATTGTCAGACACTACATGGTTAACTGTATCTAAATTTGAGCTAAAATAAACAGTGTCTTTTTTTTCTGCTAATCCAATATTCATTAAATTAACTTGGCTCATTGAGTTAAGTTGAATATTTTTTTGAAGCCAAGAAAAAGTTGACGGTATTGGTTCAAAAGCCTCAACTTTTACATCTTTACATGATGCGGCTAGAATTGAGTAAGACCCAATGTTGGCTCCTATATCAACAAATAAATCACCTGGTTGAAGTGTGTGTAATACAAAACCCATATCTTCGTATTCACTCAATCCACAATACCAATTACCTGTAGCACCAGTCATTCCATGTTTAGTTAAAAGGTAAGTATTATTAATAAAGGGTAATAAAATGGGATTATTGGTAATCCTTGATACAATTTGAAAACTTATTACTCTCCATATAGCTGCTAAACGATTATTTCGGTTTAAAGGGTGAGATAGAACAAATTTAAATAGTTTAAATAATTTTTTTAGCATTTATCATTTTTAAGCAACATCTCATTTCAAAACTACAAAGTGTTGTGTAAGATCATTATTCATGGCAGTTTCGCTATATATATAATCATTTAAATTTGGTATTTTTTGTATAGAGGATATTCTTTTTTTTGCCTCTAGACAAAGTTCTATTGTAGATTTATCAAATCTGAATGAAAAGTGCTGTTTTTTCTTGAAGCAAACACTTATTTTATTAAAAAAATCAAGTGTCCGCTTTCTGTCTAGACTCCAATGTATTATATCATCCTCTGATAATTCATTTACATGTTTAATAAAAAATAATGAAGGAAGACTTGGATAAAATCTTTGCACTGAACCCATTAATCCAAGAGAGTCATCAAAAATTAAATTTTTAAAACCTTTATTGCTAGCTTGGATTATACGTTGTGCAGTATTTATATGATCATCAAAATAGAGTAAAGACGAAGATAAATCTTGATCTTCAAAAGTATATTCTGAAAAATCAGTTTTCAACAACTTAATATCTAAGTATTTAGGTAAAGTAGCTTCAAAACTTGAGTGATTAGGATCAAAACCAATTATGCATTTGAGATTTTTCGCTTCACTAGCAGCAAGCATAGAACAACCTTTGTAAAATCCCGACTCAACATAAACTGTTGGATTTAATAGCTGTG
>QBYD01000040.1 GCA_003282975.1 Pelagibacteraceae bacterium AG-325-C10 | reverse complement strand
TAAACTAGTTCCTAACGACTCCATTATTCTTGAAAATTTAATTGTATCTTCTTGAACTCGTTGAGAAGCACCTTCTATTTTACGAGCTTTGTCATACACGCTATGATACCATTCGACCATAGCTGTTCTCCAACGGAATAAGTAGTGCGAAGTAAAAAAACTTACTATTACTGCTACACCAACATATATTGCAGCAAGTGTAATAAATGATAATAAGCTCGACCAATACTCTTCTATAGTAATAGCATTAGGTTCTCCTAATGCTTTTTGTATCATGTCATAAAACTGACCAAACCATTCATTAATTTTAACATCTATTTTAACTTGAACCCACAAAGATGATAAAATTATAGCGGAACCCAACCAAGACCAAAAAATCCATTTTTTTAGTTTAAAAAATCTAAACATTAATTACTTTAAAAAATTATCTGCATATGATTTTTTTACAGTTTTTCTTTTTTTAGGTTCGATCAGCTCAAAATCTATTTTCTTTTTTTTCGCGTAATTAATAGCTAGTTCTTTAGATGAGAATATTAACTTTAACTCTGTTAAAGTATCTGATGAACTTTCCCATCCCATTAATGGATTTTTTGTTGGATCTTTTGTTTTAAATTCCAAAATCCATTTATCATTTTTAGCTGTTCCTGATTGCATGGGATTTTTATTCGGAATATAAATTATTGCTTTATTCATAATGCATGGTCGGAGTGGCAGGATTCGAACCTGCGACCCTCTGGTCCCAAACCAGATGCGCTACCAGGCTGCGCTACACTCCGATCGATGTACTATTACAGTACATTTTAATTATTTCAAAGTGTAAAGATTAGTAAAAATCAAGTTTTTTTATAAAAATCTGTTATATAAGAAGAAATGATTATCACCTGTCCTTCTTGTAATAAAAAATTTAAAATCCAAGATGAATTAATTCCATCTAAAGGCCGTAATCTTCAATGCGGTTCCTGTAATCATTATTGGTTTTATAAAATTGAAAATAAAACTGTTGAACTGATTAAGTTGGAAGAAGATATTCAGGAAAAAGTGACCGAACATAGTGAAGAGAATGAATTAAACTCAATTGATTCTAATACATTAACAGCAAAATTAAAAGAAGAACTAGATAAAGATATTAAGAAAGAAAATATTATTCAAAAAAGTGATTTACCAAAAAAATCTACAAATATTACATTTAGTAAGTTTTTATCATATATAATCGTTTCAATTATCTCATTTGCTGTTTTTGTTATTTTGATTGATACAATAAAAACACCATTAATTGATATTTTTCCTGGATTAGAAATTCTTTTGTTTAACCTTTTTGAAACATTGCAAGATATTAAACTATTTATTATAGACCTATTTTAATTACTTATGATTAACTATATATCAAAACCTTTTAAGTGGTTTTTTAAGCTAGAAGCAGCAAGCGGACTAGTATTATTATTTGCAGCAATAGTTGCTTTAATGATTAGTAATTCAGATTTAGCTGAATTATATTTTTCTACTTTAAGTAAATATTTATTTATAGGAATAAATAATTTTGGATTAAAATTATCTGTATTACACTGGATTAATGATGCCTTGATGGCGATTTTCTTTTTTTTTGTAACTTTAGAAATTAAAAGAGAGTTTTTGCAAGGTGAACTTTCCAATATTAAACAGGCTTTATTACCTATAATAGCTGCTGTAGGTGGAATGCTAGTGCCTGCATTATTTTATGTTTTTGTAAATTTAGGTGATAGTGAGACTTTAAATGGTTGGGCAATACCATCTGCCACTGATATTGCTTTTTCTTTAGGTGTTTTATCTTTGCTTGGTAAAAGAGTTCCATTATCTCTAAAAGTTTTTTTAACAGCTTTAGCAATAATTGATGATTTAGGAGCAATTGTGATAATTGCCCTTTTCTACTCAGGAGATTTAAGCATAAAGTATTTAACTTTAATGTTATTAGCTTTTATTATTTTATTAATAATTAATAAGTTTAATATTAAAAAGTTCTTACCTTATTTAATTGTTGGACTTTTCCTTTGGGATTTTACTCATAACTCAGGTATACATGCGACCATTGCAGGAGTTTTGTTAGCTATGACAATCCCTCATAGAAAAAAAGAAAAAGATTTTTCTTTATTAATCAAAATAGAGCATGCAATCAGTCCGTATGTTGCTTTTGGCATAATGCCTTTATTTGCTTTTGCTAATGCTGGAGTTTCTTTAGAAGGCTTATCTTTTGCCTCATTATTAGATAAGGTCCCTCTAGGTATTGTATTAGGATTATTCTTAGGCAAACAATTAGGTGTATTTGTATTTTCTTATGTA
>QBYD01000039.1 GCA_003282975.1 Pelagibacteraceae bacterium AG-325-C10 | reverse complement strand
CCATCGCTAGTTGGGGTATCAAAAAAATCAGAAAAAAAAGATGAAAAAGTCGAGGAAAATATGGAAAATTCAGAAAAATAATTGCATTTGATGAACTTGTAGAAACAAATTTAACACATATATGAAAGAGGGTAATTAAATTATGAGCAAAATTATAGGAATAGATCTTGGTACTACAAATTCTTGTGTATCAATTATGGAAGGTAGTCAGCCTAAAGTTTTAGAAAACGCTGAAGGTGCAAGAACAACTCCTTCTGTTGTAGCATTTACTGATGATGGTGAAAAATTAGTTGGTCAACCAGCTAAAAGACAGGCTGTAACTAATCCTGAAAATACAATTTTCGCTGTAAAAAGATTAATTGGAAGAAATTTTGAAGACCCTACTGTAAAGAAAGATATTGCTGCAGCTCCATTTAAAATTATTAATTCAGAAAAAGGTGACGCTTGGATTGAAGCCAAAGGAGAAAAATACTCACCATCTCAAATTTCTGCATTTATTCTTCAAAAAATGAAAGAAACTGCAGAGAAATATTTAGGTCAAGAAGTTACTAAAGCCGTAATTACCGTCCCTGCATACTTTAATGACGCACAAAGACAAGCTACAAAGGATGCTGGTAAAATAGCAGGTTTAGAAGTTTTAAGAATCATTAATGAACCAACTGCTGCTTCGTTGGCATATGGCCTAGACAAAAAACAAAATAAAAAAATTGCAGTATACGATTTAGGTGGAGGAACATTTGATGTCTCTATTCTTGAATTAGGCGATGGTGTATTTGAAGTTAAATCAACTAATGGAGATACTTTTTTAGGTGGTGAAGATTTCGATAACGCGATTGTTGATTATCTGATTGCAGAATTTAAAAAAGATAATGGAATTGATCTTACATCAGATAAACTTGCTCTTCAGAGATTGAAAGAAGCTGCTGAAAAAGCTAAAATTGAACTATCTTCAGCAGAACAGACTGATATTAATTTGCCATTCATAACAGCTGATAAAACTGGTCCAAAACATATTAATCTTAAAATGACTAGAGCTAAACTTGAAGCTTTAGTTGAGGATTTAATTTCAAGAACTTTACCACCATGTAAAACAGCCTTAAAGGATGCTGGTATTACTGCTAGCGAGATTGATGAAATAGTAATGGTTGGTGGAATGACTAGAATGCCAAAAGTTATTGCTGAAGTTAAAAACTTTTTTGGAAAAGACCCAAATAAAAGTGTTAATCCAGATGAAGTTGTTGCTATGGGTGCAGCCATCCAAGCAGGAGTTCTTCAAGGAGATGTGAAAGATGTATTGCTTCTTGATGTAACACCGCTTTCTTTAGGAATTGAAACTTTAGGCGGTGTATCAACAAAATTAATTGAAAAAAATACAACAATACCAACAAAAAAAAGCCAAGTATTCTCTACTGCTGAAGATAACCAGCCGGCTGTTTCTATCAGGGTTCTTCAAGGTGAAAGAGAAATGGCAACTGACAACAAAATGTTAGGGAATTTTGAGTTAGTTGGAATTGCACCTGCGCCAAGAGGAGTTCCACAAATCGAAGTTACTTTTGATATAGATGCTAACGGAATAGTTAGTGTTTCCGCAAAAGACAAAGGAACTGGCAAAGAGCAAAAAATCCAAATTCAAGCATCAGGTGGTCTAAGTGATGAAGAAATTGAAAAAATGGTTAAAGACGCTGAAGCCAATAAAGAAGAGGATAAGAAAAAAAGAGAGTCAGTGGATATCAGAAATCAAGCTGATACTCTAATTCACTCAACCGATAAAAATCTAAAAGAACATGGATCTAAAATTTCAGATGCTGAAAAGAAAGCAATTGAAGATGCGTCTTCAAGCTTAAAAGAAGCATTAAAAGGAACTGATAATGAAGATATCAAGAAAAAAACAGAAACTTTAGTTCAGGCCTCAATGAAGTTGGGTGAGGCTATCTATAAGTCTCAAGAAAAAAAACCAGATTCATCTAATGATGGTGATAAAAATGATGAAGGGAAAAAAGACGATAATGTAGTTGATGCAGATTTTGAGGAAGTAAAAGAGGAAAATAAAGACCAAGATAAAGAAGAAGAAAAAGAAAAAAGCGCTTAAGACACTCAACAACTATCATCTTAGGGTAACTAATGGCTAAAAGAGATTTTTATGACGTCTTAGGTGTTAGTAAAAGTGCAAGTCCTGATGAGTTAAAATCAGCATATAGAAAACTCGCTGTCAAATACCATCCCGATAAAAATCCAGGTGATAAGAATGCTGAAGATAAGTTTAAAGAAGCAAGTGAAGCTTATGGCATTCTTTCTGATAAAGAAAAAAAACAAAACTACGATAATTTTGGACATGCTGCTTT
>QBYD01000038.1 GCA_003282975.1 Pelagibacteraceae bacterium AG-325-C10 | reverse complement strand
AATGAACTATTTTAACAATTTTTTTTAAATTATTTTGATTAGTTAAAATAGCGCTTGTTATTTCTTTTTTATTTATAGGAAATTTGGATATATGTTTTGGTAAAATCTTTTTTAGTTTATAAAATATTTTTTTATTTTTCTTATATAGTTCAGCTACTTCATGATCTGCATTAAAAACTGGATAACCAAAATTTGTTGCTATATAACTTTTACCTGACCCAATTTCACCTAAAATTCCAATTTTAATCATTAATCTAAAAGTTTTATAGCCTCATCATTTATAACTGGTCTCACTCCATGCCAAATATTAAAAGCCGAGGCAGCTTGATAAATAAACATTAATTTGCCATTTTCTGTAGCATTACCAAGTTTTTTTCCCGTCTTTAAGAAATTAGTTTCTTTTGGATTATAAATAACATCATAAAAAAATTTATTTTTACCAATTGACAAAAGATTCAGATTTATTTCATCATCTTTTTTAAGTCCTATGCTTGTTGCATTAATAATCATATCGAAGTCTGGGATCTTCCCCCATTCAACTATTTTTAGTTTATCAAATAAGTTTTTCAAATTTTCAGCTTTTTTTCTAGTTCTATTTGCAATTGAGATTTCTGAAACTTTCATTTTATTTAAAGCATAGATAATAGATGGCACTACTCCTCCAGCTCCAAGAATAAAAATTTTTTTGTTAGAAATATTATAATTTATTTTTTTTATTCCCATTTCAAATCCATCAATGTCTGTATTATGCCCAATTAGCCTATCATTTTCTAAATAAATTGTATTAACAGCTTGAGTACTCTCTGCTTCTGCACTAAGTTTATCTAAAAAGGGAATTACAGCTTTTTTAAAAGGAACTGTAATATTTGCTCCATTAACTTTTTTATCTCTCATATTTATAAATAATTTTTCTAACTCATCTTCATTCAATTTTTCTTTTTCATAAATTGCATCAATATTATAATTTTTTATCCAATAATTCTGCAATCTCGGAGATAATGAGTGAGAAATTGGATTTCCTATAACTAAATATTTTTTCATTGAATTGTTGTTAAATATTCTTGAATTTTTTTAATCGGTAGTCCCATTATTGTGTCTTCATCTCCATTAATGCTGACAAACAAGCTTCTTCCCTCTCCCTCTATTTGATAGACATTATAAGCATAAAGGGCTTCATCAGATATTTTTGATAGATATGTTTTTAAATCTTCTTCTGTAAAATTTTTCATTGTAAGCTCTGCTTTATCAGTATAATTCCAGATCATTGATCCATTTTTTGAAATACAAACTGAGCTTATTAAATGGTGTTTTTTTCCATTAAGTTTTTTAAGAATTATTAATGCCTCTTCTCTATTTTCTGGTTTTGAGATTAATTCACCATCTAAATCTATGACACTATCAGCCCCTAATACAAGCTGATTATTCTGATTCAAACTAACTTTATTAGCCTTAAGTTCAGCTAAATTTTTCGATATGATTTCTGGTGAGGCCTCTTCTCTAATGAGACTATTTTTAACCACATCTTCATCAACATTTGAGGGTTTAACTTCACAATATATATTATTCTTATCCAATATTTCTTTCCTGACTTTGCTTTTAGAAGCAAGAATAATTTTATTTTGCATTATTTAGATATATCTCATGTATTTTAATTATAGAAGCAGCTGTTTCTTCAACAGATTTTCTCGTAACATCTATTGATGGCCATTTATATTTTTGAAATGTTTTTTTTGCGTCTAGAATTTCTTTTTTAATATTTTCAATACTTGTATATATTTTGTTTTCGTTTTCTTTAAGTGAGCTCATACGATTTTTTCTAAGGTCAACCAACCTATCAGGTTCTGTATTTAACCCAACCACACAAGTTAGTCCTGGATTATCTTTAAGTTTCTTTGGTAATGAATTTTCATTTACTAGAGGAATATTGGATGTTTTAAATCCTTTGTTCGCTAAGTAAATTGATGTTGGTGTTTTACTTGTTCTACTAACACCGACTAATATAATATCAGATTTTTCTATATCACCAATCATATTTCCATCATCATGATTCATTGTAAATTGGATGGCCTCTATTTTTTTATAATATTCTTCATTTAAAACATATTGTCCACTTGGCTCATGAGATGCTTCTTGATTTAAAATTTTAGAAAAATTTAAAATTAAATTTCCTAAAACACCAAAACAAGGAATTTTTTTTTCATTACTTAAATTTGACAAATGTTTTGCCAGGTTGGTGTCAACAATTGTGTAAAGAATTACTGAATTCTTATTCTTTTTTGCATCCTCTAAAATTTTTAAAATTTGATTTTCCGTTCTAGTGAAAGAATAAGAGTGAACATTATAATCAATGTTGGTAAATTGTGCCTTTAAAGCTAAA
>QBYD01000037.1 GCA_003282975.1 Pelagibacteraceae bacterium AG-325-C10 | reverse complement strand
ACAATCATTCATAATGGGTATTTTTTTTTTAAAATTATTCGATTTATAATTATTCCAAAAATTATTATTATAATTGAGCCTGAAATTATTGGATTAATTAAATAATCAAAAGAAGCACTACCCATTATTACAATTATTGGATTTCCTCCAGCTGGAGGATGTGGCACATCAAGTAAAATCATTAAACCAATTCCAACACCAACAGCTATAGGAATTATAATATATATAGGTAATGGAACAAAAATTACGAATAAAGTTCCAACAGCTGAAGTTAAAAGGTGACCAAAAAATATATTTTTAGGTTGTGCAAATGGACTTTCAGGATAGCCAAATAAAACTACCATTGACGACCCAAAAGACGCAATTAAAAAAACACCATATTCAGTTTTGTAAGTTAAAAATGTTAATGTTGCTATTGTTATTATAGAAAATAAACCTGCAATTAGTGCTTTTTGTAAATTAGATTTTAAAAAATTCATCATTTATTTTTAATTACTTTAAAAATTGTTTTTAATGGTAAAAGCAAACATTCTTTTCTGTTTAAGTTTTTTTTAATAAAAATTTCTCTAAAATCTTTCCAATGTTTATCTATGCTAATCTTTACATCATCAAATAATTTCTCACTTTGCGTTATAAATGTCTTTATTTCTTCTATATTTATGCCCTTTATTTTTCTTGAGAGTAAACTTACTGACGCTTGGCAGTAGACACAAGACTTACATTGATAACCCATATCTTTGATTATATCATCTTTAATTATCAATCTAATTTCCATTTCATCTCCACACAATGGGTTTTTATGTTTTGATTTATAGGTGAAGTCTTCAATAATTTTATTATTCTCAGTATGTGATGCTATCTCTAAAATTCTTAAGTCCATTATATTTCTTTAATTAAAATTTTAATGTTTTATATTTTGATGAATGGATCATAGCAATATTTTAGGTGTAGTACTAGCAGGCGGAAAGTCCCAAAGGTTTGGTGAAGACAAATGCCAAGTTAAATTAGGGGATAAATTGTTGATAGATTATATTTTATCAGAAATTATTGATGCATTTAAAGAGGTATTATTAATTTCAAATAATAAAATTAAATATAATAATTCAAATAAAATTTCATTAGTTGAAGATATAAAGAAGGGTCTTGGCCCTTTAGGAGGTATTTTAACTGCAATGAAATGGATTAAGCAAAATAACAAAAGTTATAAATGGATTTCAACTTTTCCATCGGATACGCCTTTTTTTAAAAAACAGATTTTAAATAATTTTCTAGAAGAAATTAAGGATTATGAAGGTAAACTTTTTTTTATAAATTCTAATGATACTAGACATAATATATTTGGACTTTGGTCTATTGATTTATTAGAAAGCTTAGAAAAAGACTTGGACAATGGCGAAAGAAAAGTTGAAAGGTGGGCAAATAAAATTGGTGTAAAGTCAATTAATATGAAGTTTGAAAACAAAGATCCTTTCTTTAATATTAATACTAAAGAAGATTTAATAAAAGCTGAAGAATATTTAAAAAATGATTAGTTATCAAAACTCAAAAAAAATTTTATCTAAAGCGATTATTAAAATTCAAGATGAAAATATAAAAAGCATGAATTCTTTAAATAGAGTTTTATCTGAAAATATTTATTCAAAAATGAATTATCCGTCGGGAAATAATGCAGCTTTTGATGGTTACGCAATAAATTCTAAAGATACTAAACAAATTAAAAAAAGATTACCTCAACATTTCAAGATTATTGGATCTCTTGCAGCTGGTGCTAAACCATTTAAAAAAAGAATAGATAAATTTAATGCTGTTGAGATCATGACAGGAGGAATTATTCCAAAAGGCTTTGATACCATTATTCCAATCGAACAAATTAAGTTTTATCCAAATAAAAATAAAAAAAGGCATATAATAATTGATAAAAAAGTTAAAAAATATGATCATGTTAGATTTGCAGGATCTGATTATAAAAAAAATGAATTAGTAATAAAAAAAAATATTATAATTCAACCAAATCACATACTAGCTTTTAAAACTTTGGGTATTAAAAACATCAAAGTTAAAAAAAAGATAAATATATTATTTTTTTCAACAGGAAATGAAATTTCTAATAAAGATAATATCCCTGATTGGAAAGTGAGAAATTCAAATAGTCAATATATTAGAAATTTAGATAAAAACTTTTTATTTAATTTTATAGATGGTGGGATTTTAAAGGATCACCATCAAAAACTATACAAATCTAAAATAAATAGAATGCTAAAGTCTAATATTGATATAATTATTACTTCAGGAGCTGTTTCAGCAGGTAAATTTGATTATATACCAAGTGTGGTAAGGTCTTTAAAGTTATCTAATTATTTTAAAAGTGTCGCTATACGTCCTGGAAAACCTATTTTGTTTGCAAAGATAAAAAATAAGCAAAAAGCAATTTTTGGATTACCAGGTAATCCAATGTCATCAGCTGCTTGTTTTAGATTTTTTGTGTACCCTTATTTTGAAAAAATTTTAGGACTTAGTGCAGAAAAGCCGATTAAGGCTGTTCTAAAAAATGATTTTTTGAAGAAAAAAAATTTTACAAGATTTGCTAAAAGTAAATTAAACACAACTAAAAATGGAAAAATTGAAGTTGAAATTTTAAAGGGTCAAGAATCTTTTAGAATTAAATCTTTTGTAAAATCAAATATTTGGGCAATATTACCATCTGGCAAATCTAAATTTAAGAAAGGTGAAATTGTAGATTGCTATTTACCTAATCAGTCAAATCAAGCCTTAATATAGAAATGTCATTTTTGTTGTAGTTAATTCTATTTACAATTAAATATCTGCTTATGTTAATACTTAAAAATCCTAAAATAGCTGTTCCAGTGGTATTGTTCGCAGGCCTAATTTGGTCTTTTGGGCCACTAGTTGTTAGATACATGAATGATCCTCAATTAATTCCATGGCAATATATTTTTGGAAGAGGCTTAACAATTTTTATTTTATTAAATCTATATTTATTTTTTGAAGAGGGGAAAGAATTTTATAAAAATTACTTTAAGATGGGTATCTCTGGTCTGATGGGAGGTTCTGGTCTCGGTATTGCAATGATTTGTTTTATGTTTTCAATAACTAATACGAGTGCTGCAATTACTTTATTATGTTTAGCTGCAATGCCTTTTTTTACAGCTTTATTAGCTTTTTTATTTTTAAGAGAGAAAATTACATTAAATGTTTGGATATCAATAATTATTGCAACAATTGGAATTTCTATAATGGCAATAGGAACTGACAATCAAAATACAATGATAGGGTTTATTTTTGGAATTACATCTTCAGTTGGATTTTCTGTATTTTCAGTTTCTTTAAGATGGCGTAAAGAAACTCCAAAGTTTACTACAACTGCTTTTGCAGGATTTTTTTGTGTTATCTTTGCCTCAATAATGATTTTGATTAATGACTTAGTTTTCTTTTCATCAAGTTACAATAGTGCACTATTTTCTTTGCATGGGACCTTAGTTTGTCTTGGATTAATTTTATATTCAATTGGATCTAAAGCAATTCCAGCAGCTGAATTAACTTTATTATCTCTAACAGAAGTCATAGGTGGAATATTTTGGGTTTGGTTACC
>QBYD01000036.1 GCA_003282975.1 Pelagibacteraceae bacterium AG-325-C10 | reverse complement strand
CCTAAAGGTTTAGAGCTTGAAAGTATTGATCTTGATAAAGCTCAATTTTTATGTTCACTACCAAAATCACTTGGTATTAATCCTGATAATCAAAAAGAAATTATTTTAAATACTGGAAGATTTGGACCCTATTTAAAATGTGAAAATAAATCTGCAAGAATTGAAAATATTGAAGAGATATTCTCAATAGGATTAAATAGAGCAGTAACGTTAATAGCTGAAGCAAAACCAGGAAGAATGTCTGCCTCAATCATTAAAGATTTAGGAGAACATCCAGAAGATAAAAAACCAGTAAGAGTAATGAAAGGTCAATATGGGCCCTATATAAAATATAAGTCCTTAAATGCCACTATACCTGAAGAAAAAGATCCCACAGAACTTACAATGGAAGAAGCCTTGATCCTTATAGAGAAAAGAAAAGAATACGATAAAAATAAAAAAAATAAAAAAAAGAAAAAGAAATGAAAATTTTAAGTTCTATATTATTCATCCTATTTTTCTTTACTATTCCAGTAAAATCAGAGGAAAAAAAATGTGCCGAAATGAAAAAACTTTCAAAGGAATTCATAAAATGTAGTACTATTAATATTAAAGAAAAAACTATTGTTAAAGTATCTGATTTAAAGAAAAATACATCAAATAAAACAAAAAAGATAAAAATAAAATTAAGCGAAACAAAAAATAAAATTACTAATAAATTTAAAAAAAAGGATTAATAAATGAGTTATGAAGAAAAAATTAAAGAACTGAAAATAGAATTACCAGAAGCAAAAGCTCCTGTTGGATCATATGTTGCAACAAAGATTTCTGGTAAATTACTTTATGTTTCAGGACAAATCTCAATGTCTCCAGATGCAGAATTAATAAAAGGAAAAGTGGGTAAAGATCTTACTACAGAGGAAGCCTATAAAGCTGCTGAGAGATGTGGATTAAGTATTGTTGCTCAAGTTAAAAAGGCATGTGATGGAGACTTATCTAAAGTAAAATCGTGTATTAAGCTAACTGGATTTGTTAATTCAACTGAAGATTTTACCGATCAACCAAAAGTGATTAATGGTGCATCTGACTTAATAGCTTCAATATTTGGAGAAGCAGGAATGCATACTAGAGCAGCAGTAAGCACTAACAGTCTGCCTTTAGGTGTATCAGTTGAAGTTGATGCTATTTTTGAATTAAATTAATATTTATCTTCCAATAGAAAAATAATCAATTTTCTGGTTTTTCATCTTAATTGGAGAGTATATATTTCTCATATCAAAAATTTTAAAATTATCTTTTTTTACAAGTTTTTTGAAATTTAATAATCTAAAATCGTTCCATTCTGTATGTAAAACAATTAAATCACTTTTTAGACATGCAGAAGAAATATTTTTACAATATTTTACGTTCTTAAATTTTCTAAATTCATTTTTTTCACCTGACGGGTCATAATATTTTATTTGAGCATTTTTTTTATTCAGATATTTAATCATTGGAATACTGGATGCTTCACGCATATCATCTGTATTTGGTTTAAAAGTTACACCTAAAAAAGTAACAATTTTATTTTTAGGTTTATTTTTGAGAATTTTTTCAAGTCTTTTTGTAAGAAGTATTTTTCTTTTTTCATTAGATGCAACAACACTATTAACAATAGATAAATCAGTTTTAAATTTCTTAGCAGTATCAATTAAAGCTCGAGTATCTTTTGGAAAACAAGATCCACCGTAAGCTGGACCAGCTCTTAAAAATCTTTCTCCAATACGCTCATCAGAACCTATACCCAAAGAAATATCTTTAATATCTACACCAGCCTTTTCCGACAAATTAGCTAATTCATTAATAAATGAAATTTTTGTAGCTAAAAAGGCATTTGAAGCATATTTGATTAACTCAGCACCTCTTCTAGTTGTATTAAAATATCTACTATTTTTTTTAGTTATAGGTGAATAAAGGGACTTTAAAATTCTATTAGCTTTTTTACTTTCTGTTCCAATTATAACTCTATCGGGATTAGAAAAATCTCTAATTGCTTCACCCTCTCTTAGAAATTCTGGATTAGATACAACATCAACTAATTTTTTATTTTTTAATTTAATCAAAATTTTTTCAATCTTATCACCAGTAGTGACTGGAACTGTAGATTTCGTAATTATAATTTTATATTTTGTTATTATTCTTTTTAATTCGTTAGTTACTTTAAATACAAATTTTAAATTAGCAGAATTACTATTTTTTTTTGTAGGTGTACCAACACAAATAAAAATAATATCAGAATTTTTTACAGCTTTTTTTAAATCAGATGTAAAAATTAATCTTTTTTGTTTGTGATTTTTTTTTAGAATTTCTTCTAAACCAGGCTCATAAATTGGAACTATACCGTTATTCAATAAATCAATTTTTTTTTTATCTTTATCTACACAATAGACTGTATTTCCCAAGTCAGAAAAACATACACCACTCACCAAACCAACATACCCTGTGCCTATCATACAAAGCTTCATAATTTTGCAATCTCCTTTGATGAGTTAACATATCCATCCATCGTTCCACAATCTAAATATTTTCCAGTAAAATTATGAGCGATAAATTTTTCTTTATCATTAATTAATAACTGAATTGCATCTGTAATGTGTATTTCGCCACCTTTGCTGGGTTTCAAATTTTTCAATTTAGCAAAAATTTTCCTAGGCAATATATATCTTCCTATAACTGCTTTATTGGAAGGTGCTTCTTTTATTTTAGGTTTTTCAATCACACCTTTAATCGAATAATCTGTTTTATTTAATTTTTTATTAAGTTTATAAATTCCCCATCTAGAAACAGTTTTCTTATTAACACTCATGCTAGCCATTACTGAGGATTTAAATCTTTTATGAGTTTGTATCATTGATTTAGAGCAGTTTTTTTTAATTATAAGATCATCAGGCAACAACATTAAGAAATATTTATCTTTAATATACTTTTGAGTTTTAAGAACCGCATCACCTGTTCCTTTTGGTTCATTTTGGTACACAAACTTTATAATTTTTCTGTATTTCAAAATCTTTTGATATTCTTCTATTACTCTTGAATCATTTTTCTTTTTAATCAAATCTTTATAAAATTTATCATTATAATAATATTTTTTAATCATCATCTTTCTTTTTGATATAATGAAGATTATTTGCTTGATACCTGCATCGATGCATTCATTTATTATATATTCTAGCCCAGGTTTTCCATTAATAGGCAGAAGTTCTTTTGCAAATACACTAGTTAAAGGAAGCAACCTAGTGCCAAGTCCAGCTAGAGGAATAATAGCTTGTTTAATCATTTAAATGTTTTACTTATTAAATATTTTAATACAAATGAAAATTTTATTAAACAATCAAACATTAATTAAAACATTGGGGCCTTTTAGTGATATTGGGTTTGTTCCTACTATGGGTGGAATTCATGATGGTCATATTTCGCTAATTAATAGATCAATTAAATCAAACAAAAAAACTATAGTAAGTATATTTGTTAATCCCAAACAGTTTAATAGCATAAAAGATTTCAAATCTTATCCATCAAGCATTAAGAATGATTTAACTATTTTAAAGAGAATTAAAAAATTAGATTATGTTTATATTCCTAAATTTAAGGATATTTATGAAAATAATAAACAATCAAATATAAAGATCGAAAAAAAATATA
>QBYD01000035.1 GCA_003282975.1 Pelagibacteraceae bacterium AG-325-C10 | reverse complement strand
ACTGCAGCTGGAGTAATTCCATCAATTCTTAGCGCTTGACCCATTGTTTTTGGTTTTATTTCCTTAAATTTAGCTTTTACCTCATTTGACAAACCTGAAAGCACATCATAATTTATTTTTTCTGGAATTATAAGGTTTTCATCTCTTTTAAAGGCTAAAATATCAGCTTTTTGCTTCTTCAAATAACCCCTATAATGAGCATTAATTTCAACCTGTTCATCAATTTCTTTGCTAAAAAAAGGTATGTCAGTCCATATTTCCCTAATTTTATTCATATCAACCCCTTTTTGAGTTAATACTTCATTAGAAGATCTTAAAATACCGTCTTTTGCTATTTTTATACCAAATTGATCTGCTTTATTAGGTGATATAGTTGATTGACACATTTTTACGTTAATTTGGCTAATTTTTTCAAATTTATCTTGGTAAAGAACCTTTCTAACATCACTGATTAATCCAATATCCATTCCTTTTGCAGTTAATCTTTGATCTGCATTATCAGATCTCAGGCTTAATCTATATTCAGCTCTTGATGTAAACATTCTGTATGGTTCAGCCACACCTTTAGTCACTAAATCATCAATCATTACACCTATGTAAGCATCAGATCTATCTAATATAAAAGGTTCTAATTTTTTATGAGATAGAGCAGCATTTATCCCAGCTATAAGACCTTGAGCTGCCGCCTCTTCATATCCTGTTGTTCCATTAATCTGACCTGCAAGGTAAAGATTGCTAATTTTCTTAGTCTCAAGCGTTAAAAACAGTTCTCTTGGATCTATATAGTCATATTCTATAGCATATCCTGGTCTTATAATAGACACATTCTCTAAACCATTGATATTGTTACATATTTCTTGCTGTACATCAGCTGGAAGTGATGTGGAGATGCCATTTGGGTAAATTGTATGGTCATTTAACCCTTCAGGCTCTAAAAATATCTGATGTCGACCCTTATCAGCAAATTTTACTATTTTATCTTCTATAGATGGGCAGTATCTAGGTCCAACACCTTGTATGCTACCAGAGTACATAGCACTCTTAGATAAATTTTTTTCAATAATTTTATGAACCTTATCGTTAGTATAAGTCATACGACATGAAACTTGTTTATTAATATTTTTTTTAGTTAAGAAAGAAAAAAAATAAGGATCATCATCTGCAAACTGTTCTTCTAAATTTTCATAATTAATTGTTCTTGAGTCAAGTCGAGGAGGGGTTCCTGTTTTTAATCTTCCTATTTTAAAATTATATTTTATTAATTGTTCACTTAATCCCGTTGAAGGTTTCTCATCATATCTTCCAGCAGGCGTTCTTTCATCGCCTATATGTATCAAACCATTTAAAAAAGTGCCCGTTGTTAGTATTAGCTTAGAACATAAAACTTTTTTACCATCTTTTGTTATAAAGCCATTTATTGTATTTTTATCAAAAATAAATTTTATTACAGGATCAGAAAAAATACTTAAATTACAATAATTTACAAGTTTTTCTTGCATATATTTACGGTATAAAGACCTATCTGATTGAGTTCTTGGCCCTCGTACAGCTGGCCCTCTGCTTCTATTTAACAATCTAAATTGAATACCTGATTTATCTGCAACCTCACCCATGACACCATCAAGAGCATCTATTTCTCTTACTAAATGACCTTTGCCCAAACCACCTATTGCTGGGTTACAAGACATTTCTCCAATCGTTTCTATCTTATGGGTAAACAAAGCAGTGTTAACACCTAATCGTGCAGACGCTGCAGCCGCTTCACAGCCTGCATGGCCACCACCTATTACTACAACATCAAATGATAAATCATTTTTCATAAGTTAAATTTATAACTGATTATTAGATTTACAAGTCGTGTATAGTTTTGCTTTAATAAGCACTAATTATCAACGTTTTTTAGTTAAAAAGGCCTTTAAGGCAGTGAAAATTAGGTATTATTTACCTATACAAAAATCGTTGAAAATACTACCTAGTATCTCCTCAACATCTACTTTTCCAACAATCATACCAAGATGCCTAGTGGCTAACCTTAAATCTTCTGCGGCTTTATCAAAATCCTCAACTTCATTTTTTTTATTAAAATTTTTTAGATGCTCTAAGCATTGTTCAAGATGCTGTCTGTGACGTTCTCTTGTAATTAAAATATCATCGCTTGTTATAAATTTATTTTTTAATTTTTCTTTAATAGCATTTATCAAATCATCTAAATTTTTTTCCTCTTTAATTGATGTATGAATAATTTTTATGTCTTCAAGATTTTTTCCTAAGTGAGTTAATCTTTGATAGTTTCCTATACCAGGAGGTTTACCCAATTTCAGATCAGATTTATTCAAAACTACTATTGTATTGCTTGAGTTGGAATGCTCTAAAAATGGCTTAAAATTAAGGTTTTCTGGATGCAGAACTACTATCTTAAGATCTGATTCCTCTGCTTTTTTAAAGGCTAATTTAATACCTTTCTTTTCAATTTCATTTTTAGATTCTCTTATCCCTGCAGTATCAGAAACGATCACTGGATAACCATCTATATTAAGGTGTGATTCAATTACATCTCTTGTCGTTCCTGCAATCTCTGAAACTATTGCAACATCTCTGTTCGATAAATGATTTAATAGACTGGATTTGCCTGCATTAGTTGGTCCAAGAATCGCTATCTTAAAACCTTCTCTTATTCTTTCTCCAACTTTTTGATCATCTAAAATTTTTTTAATATTTGTCAAAACCTCGTCTGAACTTTTTTTAATTTTTTTTAAAATATCATTAGGCAGATCTTCATCTGGGAAATCTATTTTAGCTTCAACATGTGATAATATATTTAAAAGTTTTTCTCTTAGAAAATTAAATTGATCAGCAGATTTTCCATTCATAATTTTAATTGCTTGCTTTCTTTGAATTTCAGTTTCAGCAGAAATTAAATCAGCTATACTTTCTGCTTTAAGTAAATTTATTTTTCCATTTTGAAATGCAAGCTTTGTAAATTCACCAGGTTCTGCTAAGCGACAATTTTCAACTGTGGAAATAGAAGAGTGAATAGCGTCTATTACTGCCTTGCTTCCATGTACCTGTATTTCAGCCATATCCTCACCTGTGTAGCTCTCAGGACCAGGAAACCACAATAATATGCCCTCATCAATTAGTTCAGAAGTATTGATTTTATTGATCTTTCTTAATGTTGCTACTCGGGGTTTTGGTAAACTTTTTTTGGTTAAAAGCTTTAAAACTTTTGAAGTCTCTTTCCCCGATACTCTTATTATTGCAATGCCAGAAATTCCTGGACCACTTGATAGAGAATAAATTGTCATTGTAATTTAATTATAAGTTAACTAAGGCTAAACTTAAATTAAATTTTCAAACATATCCTTTAGATGATCTTTATAATTATCACCAGAGTTTACTGAAGAATTATAAATTGGTTGTCTTGCCTGAGAAACACTGACAGATCTGATAGGTGTTTTGTCATTTTTGTGATGATTTAAGCAATTGTCATCCCATTCAAGTTCACAAAAATCTAGTAACTTTTTTATTTGATTTTTTTTATCAGATACGAGTTTTTCGTAATCTACAGTATAAATAAACTCAGGAATTTTTGTCTGCCAGAACTTCATTAATAAATAATAATTATTATAATAATTAGAGATATCTTTCTGATCATAAGACCAGTTCATTTGAGATGAAGCAAAACTATTTTTAAATATTGATAAACATATATCTTTTGCATTTCTTCTACAGTGAA
>QBYD01000034.1 GCA_003282975.1 Pelagibacteraceae bacterium AG-325-C10 | reverse complement strand
GCAGTTAAAGGTCCCATTAAACATGCGCCAACACCAACACCAATTAGTACTCTTGAAATTAGAAGCATCATCAAATTTTGAGCTAATGAAAATAAAACTAATCCAATAATTGTTAATATTAAAAAATAAGAAACTATTTTTCTTGGCCCTTTAGAGTCTAATAAATATCCTAATGGAATTTGTATACTAGCAAATCCAAGAAAGTAAGCACCTCCTAATAACCCTAATTCTCCAGATGTCATATTAAATTCTGAAACTATTTCTGGGGCTATAGTTGCGGTAATTGCTCTTAAAAGATTAGAAATAAAATAACCAAGTGCAAATACTAAAAATATAGTAATAGCTTTTGATTTAGCTAAAACAGGTTTATTCATTAATGAAAATTAGTTTACTTTATTTTTACAATTTCCATTTTTAAAAAATTCATCAATATTATCTATCGCTAGATTGGCCATTGCTGTTCGAGTTTCTTTGGTAGCACTACCTAAATGTGGAAGAATAAATGCACTCTTATGTTTTAAGTATCCAGGATTTAAATTTGGTTCATTTTTATAAACATCTAACCCAACTGCGTAAACTTTTCTTCGATCAAGAGCATCTATTAATGCTTCATCTTCAATTATATCTCCTCTTGCAACGTTCGTAACTACCGCTCCTTTTGGCAAATATTCAATCGTATCTTTATTAATCATATCAACTGTTTCTTTTGAAGCTGGACAACAAACTGATAGGACATCTGATACGGAAAGAAGATCTTTTAAATTATCATGATAAGTTGCACCATCCTCTTTATCTGCACTAAGCTTAGATCTATTATGATAATGAATGATCATTCCAAGTGATTTGGCAACTTTAGCAATTTTTTGTCCTATTCTACCCATGCCTAGTATTCCAAGTCTCGCACCAGTTAATTGTTTGCCAATAAGATAATCTGCTGACCATTTCCATCCACCTTCTCTTGCACTATCAACGCCTTCTGCGGCTCTACGACAAGCACCTAATATTAATAAAACTCCTATTTCTGCTGTAGCATCAGTTAAAACATCAGGAGTATTTGTAACCGCAATGCCTCTATTTCTTGCTGCCTCTAAATCTATATTTCCAAATCCAACCGCAAAATTTGAAATAATCTTAACAGATTCTGGAAGTGCATTAATTGTATCACTATCTAATTTGTCTGTTAAAGATGATAATATTCCATCCTGACCTACGCTTAACTCAATTAATTTTTTTTGGGAATATAATTCATCATTTAAATTAAAATTAGCTTCAAATGTTTCTTTGGCTTTATCCTCGCAAGATCGTAATAATTTTCTAGTTATTAAAATTTTTTTCATAAAATTTTTTTATTATTAGTTAAGATCGAATATCTTGCCTGGATTCATTATGTTGTTTGAATCCAATGTTCTCTTAATTGATTTCATTACTGGAATACTATCAGGATGTTGTTCTAGTAAATACTCTTTTTTATGAAGCCCGACTCCATGCTCACCTGTAATAGTTCCTTCAAGTTCTAGAGCTTTCCTAATTAATGTGCCATTAAAAGCTCTAAGTTTTTTGTAAATGTCCTTTGTTTTAGGATCATAAGGTAAAACTACATGAAAATTACCATCACCCATGTGTCCTACCATTGGAGCTCTAACTCCAAACTTTTTTGCTTGCTCTTCTGCAAATTTTACACATTCTGTAATCTTTGAAATTGGAACACATACATCTGTTGAATAAACTCTTCCATTATTGTTTAAAGCTTTAACAGAATAATATACATCCCATCTTGCTTGCCAAAGTTTATTTCTTTCTTCTAAATCTTTAGCCCATTTAAAAGAGCTGCCTTTATTATCTTTTGAAATTTCTTCTACAATTTTAATATTCTCTTTATTTGAAGACTCTGATCCATGAAATTCAAAAAATAAAGTTGGTACAGCCTCAATATCTTTTAATTTTGAATAATTTATGCTAATACCCATCTGATCCGCATTTAACATTTCAATTCTAGCAATTGGAACACCATATTGAATAACCTGCTGAGCTGTCATAACTGCATCCTCCAAAGAAGGGAAATGACATACTGCACTCATAATACTTTCTGGTATAGGAGATAATCTTAAATGTACTTCAGTGATAATTCCTAGGGTCCCCTCTGATCCAATAAATAAATTTGTTAAATTATATCCTGCTGAAGTTTTTTTAGTTCTACCTCCCGTTTTAATAATATCGCCATTTGGTAAAACAACTGTTAAACCTGAAATTACTGTCTTCATGGTTCCATATTTTACAGCCATAGTTCCTGATGCTGAGGTTGCAGCCATACCACCTAAGGCAGCGTTTGCTCCTGGGTCAATTGGAAAAAAAACCCCATCCTCTCTTAAATACTCATTCAATTGTTCTTTTGTGACACATGCCTGAACTCTGCAATCAAAATCTTCAACGTTCACACTTAAAATTTTGTTCATCTTTTCTAAACAAATTGTAATTCCTTCTTTATTTCCAACTACATTTCCTTCTAAAGACGTTCCTGTACCAAAAGGAACAACTGGAATTTTATTTTCATTACATAATTTTAATATTTTTGAAACCTCTTCATTTGTTTCAGGAAAAACTACACCCTGAGATAAGACTGGATCATAAGTGTCTTCACCCCTAGCATAATTCGCTCTTGCAGACTCAGAAGTTGAAAACCTTCCATTAAAAATTTTTTTAATTTCAGCTTGAATTAGCTCATTCATCAAAAGAATATTAATAAAAATTTATTCAAAAATACAGCTTATTTAGTTAGCATTTTCTTTATATTTTCTAACGCTTGCGAAATGTTATCTTGTGAAGCAGCAAAACTAAATCTTACATAATCCTGGCAAGTCTTTCCAAAAGCAGTGCCTGGTACTATTGCAACACCAGCTTCATGCATAGCTTTTTTTGCAAATTCAGCTCCATTCATTCCTGTTCCAATTACTTTTGGGAAAGCATAAAAAGCCCCTCCTGGCAAACTACACTCAACTCCTGGAAGATCGTTCAAGCCTTTATGTATTAAGTTTCTTCTCTCAGTAAATTTTACCATCATATGATCAATTGAATCATCTGGTCCATCTAAGGCAGCTATTCCTGCAAATTGTGCTGCAGCATTTACACATGAAACACTGTTTATTAAAAGTTTATTTACATGAGGAACAAGTTCTTTAGGCCAAAAACTCCATCCCAATCTCCATCCCGTCATTGAATATGCTTTACTCCATCCTTCTAGAACAATTAATCTTTCTCTCAACTCAGGGTAATTAAAAAATGTTGGCATTTCTTTATCATCAAAAATTTGTCTACTGTAAATCTCATCACTTAAGATTGTTACATGTGGGTGTTTTTTTAAACCCTCAGCCAAAACATCAATATCACTTTTTTCTACAAAACTTCCTGTTGGATTATTTGGATTAATTAAAATTAACAATCTAGTTTTATCTGTAATTAGAGATAAAATTTTTTCAGGGTTAAATTTTAAGTCTTTATCTTCTGTTAAATCATACGGAACTGATGTTGATCCAGTATAATTAATCATTGACTCGTAAATTGGAAAAGCTGGTGTAGGATGAATTATTTCAGCACCAGGCTCACCAAAACATTGAATTGCATAACTCATTGTTGGTTTTCCTCCTGGCATAATTAGAATTCTCTCAAAATCTACATCCGCATCGTAACGTTTTTTTATCCATCTTGTTACTGCTTGCCTACATTCAGGAATACCATTAGACATCACATAACCATGATGTCCATCGTCCAAAGCTTTTTTTGCAGCTTCAACAACATGTTTAGGTGTTTTAAAATCTGGCTGGCCTAAACCCAAATGAATCATTGGATTAC
>QBYD01000033.1 GCA_003282975.1 Pelagibacteraceae bacterium AG-325-C10 | reverse complement strand
AAATTTCTTAGGCTGAAGCTTCCTTTTTATTGCGTCACTTAGTTCTGGCTTTTTATCAGTCATATTTTTATCATTACTTGTTTTTTGCAATAAAGACACTATATACTTTGGCATGTCAGACGATTTTAAAGGAAGAGGTGGAAGTCCATGGGGATCACCCCCAGGAGGAGGAGGAAACGGTTCTGGTAGAGGACCAACGCCACCAGACATAGATGCAATTATTAGAGATATTCAAAACAAAATTAATAAGTTTTTACCTGGAGGAAGTAAATCAGGTGGAAAACCAATCGGATTGATACTACTTATTTTACTTTTTGTATGGCTTGCAAGTGGGTTATATAGAGTATTGCCTGATGAACAGGGTGTAGTTTTAAGATTTGGAAAATTTGTAAAAACAACTCAGCCAGGACTTAACTACCATATACCATTCCCAGTAGAGACAGTTGAAACTCCGAAGGTTACTAAAGTGAATAGAATGGATATTGGTTTTAGATCTGAAAGAGAAAGTGGTTTCTCAACAGGTGGTGGAGTTGCTGATGTACCACAAGAAAGTTTAATGCTAACTGGTGATGAAAATATTGTAAATATCGATTTTTCGGTATTCTGGGTCATTAAAGATGCAGGAAAATTTTTATTTGAAATTCAAGATCCTGAAGGAACTGTTAAAGCTGCAGCAGAGACAGCTATGAGAGAAGTAATTGCTAAAAGTGACATACAACCAATTTTAACAGAGGGAAGAGCAAAAATTGAGTTAGAAACTCAAGAAATAATTCAATCAATTTTAGATGAATATCAAAGTGGTATTCAAGTTACACAAGTACAAACACAAAAAGCTGATCCACCGGATCAAGTTATTGATGCATTTAGAGATGTGCAGGCTGCAAGAGCTGACATGGAAAGATCAAAAAACGAGGCTGAAGCATATGCAAATGACGTGATCCCAAGAGCAAGAGGGGAGGCGCAAAAAATCTTACAAGCTGCAGAGGCATACAAAAATCAAGTAGTTGCAAAAGCTGAGGGTGAAGCTAGCAGATTTATTTCAATTTATGATGAATATGCAAAAGCAAAAGAAGTTACTCAAGAAAGAATGTATTTAGAGACTATGGAAAAAGTATTAGCAGATATTGAAAAAGTTATTATTGAAAAAAACGCAGGTTCAGGTGTAGTACCTTATCTTCCTTTACCAGAACTAAATAAAAAGAAAGCGACTAACTAAATGAAAGCACAAAAAATATTATTACCAATAATTGCTATCTTAGGTGCTCTTGTTTTCTTCTCAGTTTTTATCATTAAAGAAGTAAATCAAGCAATCGTTCTTCAGTTTGGTGACCCAAAAAGAATTATAGTAGAACCTGGCTTAAATTTTAAAATTCCATTTATTCAAAACGTTGTTTATTTAGATAAAAGAATTTTAAACTTAGACACACCACCAGAGGAAGTCATTGCTTCTGATCAAAAAAGATTAATTGTAGATGCTTTTGCAAGATTTAAAATTATAGACCCATTAAAGTTTTATATTTCTGTTGGAAATGAAAGAGTTGCAAGATCAAGATTATCAACAATTATAAACTCAAGAATAAGAAATGTTCTTGGTCAACAAGAATTACAAACGCTTTTATCAAAGGATAGAACCAAACAAATGACACTGATCCAAGAGGGTGTAAATACTGAGGCTAAAAACTTTGGAATTGAAATTGTTGATGTTAGAATTAAAAGAGCAGATCTTCCACAAGCAAACAGTGATGCAATTTATAGAAGAATGCAGACTGAAAGGGAGAGAGAGGCTAAAGAGTTTAGAGCAAGAGGAGCAGAGATGGCGGTAACTATTACATCAACCGCTGATAAAGAAGTAACAGTGATTTTAGCAGACGCACAAAAAAAATCTGAGATTATGAAAGGAGAAGGTGATGGTGAAAGAAATAAAATATTTGCTGATGCCTTTGGAAGAGATGCTGAGTTTTTTGCATTTTATAGAGCAATGCAGGCCTATGAAACAGCTTTAATTGGTGGAGAGACATCTTTAATTTTGTCTCCTGATAGCGAATTTTTTAAGTTTTTTGGAAATATAAAACCTAAATCAGAATAACTTATTTTTATGAAGGAATTGATCATTGCATTTGGTCTGTTTCTTTTTATCGAAGGAATTTTGTATGCCATATTTCCATCAAAAATGAAAAGTATATTAAAAAAATTAGAACTTGTAAGTGATAGTCAATTAAGATCTGGCGGACTAATATTTGCAATTATAGGATTTATAATTATTTATTACGTTAAAGGTTAGTATGAAAAAACTTAAATTTTTATTCTTAGCAGTATTTTTTACTTTTAGTTTTTCAACATTATCAAATTCAAAATCTGTGCCAGCATCTTTTGCAGACTTGGCTGAAAGATTAATGCCGTCTGTTGTAAATATTTCAACTACTCAAACTGTTGTAACGAAGACTAACCCATTTCCGTTCCAATTTCCTCCAGGATCTCCTTTTGAGGATATGTTTAAAGAATTTGGGACACCTCAAGAGAGAAAATCATCAGCTCTTGGCTCAGGCTTTATAATTGACGAAAAAGGGATTGTTGTAACAAATAATCATGTAATTCAAGATGCAGAAGACATTATTGTAAGAGTAAATGGTGACGAAGAATATAAAGCAAAAGTTGTGGGAGCCGATCCATTATCTGACATTGCAGTTCTACAATTAGAAACAAAAGATAAATTTGCTCCTGTTGCATTTGGAGATTCAGACAAAGCAAGAATAGGTGATTGGGTTATTGCTATTGGAAATCCATTTGGATTAGGTGGAACGGTTACTTCAGGAATTATTTCAGCAAGAAATAGATCAATTGGATTATCAAGATATGAAGATTACATTCAAACTGATGCTTCAATTAATTCTGGAAATTCAGGAGGCCCATTATTCGATATGAACGGTGATGTGATTGGAATTAACACAGCGATACTTGGTAGAAATGGATCGATTGGAATAGGCTTTTCAATTCCTGCAAACAGTGCAAAAATTGTAATTGATCAACTAATAGAATTTGGAGAAACAAAAAGAGGTTGGCTTGGAGTTAGAATTCAAGATGTAACAGCAGAGATAGCAGATGTTGAAAAATTAGATGAACCTCGAGGTGCACTAGTTGCAAGTGTTGCAGAAAATAGTCCATCTGAAAAAGCAGGAATCAAAGCAGGAGATATTATTTTAGAATTTAACGGTGTAAAAATAAATCAAATGAAAGAATTACCAGCAATTGTTGCAAAAACAAAAGTTGGTAAAAATGTTAAAGTTAAAATTTGGAGAAACCAAAGAGAATTAACAAAAAATGTTCTCTTAGGAAGATTAGAAACATCTGATGATTTTAAAGTAAGCGAAAAGAAAAAAGAACCAGTTGAAAAACAAACTTCAGAAATAGAGGATTTAAAAATAACTGTAAGACTATTAACTAGTGAAGATATTAAAACTCGAAAACTACCTAACCAAATTAAAGGAGTAGTAGTAACAAAAATTAATAATGATAGTCCTTTAAAAAATACTACTTTAGCAGTTAATCACATCATTACTGAAGCTCAAAAGAAAAAGGTTAGGTCAATTGATGACTTAAAGAAAGTTGTACAACAAGCTATGAGTTCAAATCAAAATACGATTTTATTGGCAACATATAACAACCAAAATCAACGAAGATATCTTGGAGTTAAACTAAAATAATAATGGATTTTAAATCCAAGATTATTTTAATTTCAGGACCAACAGCTTCAGGTAAATCCCATTTTGCTATAAAACTTGCAAAAAAAATTCAAGGTGAAATTATAAATGCGGACAGCATGCAAGTTTATAAACAACTTAAAGTTTTATCCGCA
>QBYD01000032.1 GCA_003282975.1 Pelagibacteraceae bacterium AG-325-C10 | reverse complement strand
TTAATAATTTCATTAGGTGTTATTTCTTTGTTAAGTTTTTTTATTACATCAAATTGAAACCTTAATCTTTTTCCTACTCTTTTTAATTTTTCATCTGCAAGATATTCCTCATAAATTTTAGAGACATCAGGATCAACTTTTGAAATGACCATATCTAATATATCAAGCATTGAATTGAAAAAAGGCCAATTTCTCTCCATATCATATAATGTCTTTCTAAATTCTTTGATATTTGCATACCTTAAAGCTTCAGCACTTCCTAGCCATGCTGGTAGCATCAATCTAATTTGAGTCCATGCAAAAATCCACGGTATAGCTCTTAAGCTTTGGATATTGTCTACATTTTTTCTTTTTGATGGCCTAGACCCTATAGACAATTTCCCTAGTGAAACATGTGGAGTTACTGTTTTAAAATATTTTATAAAATCAGAACTTTGATTAATATTTTTTCTATAAGAATTTTTTGAAATTTCTGCCATTTTTTCAATTAACGCTCTCCAAGAATCTTTCGGTTGTGGTGGTGGATTTAAAGACGCTTCTGATACTGCTCCTATATAACTACAAAGATTATATTTTGCCAAAGGCTCATAACCATATTTTTGTTGAATAACTTCACCTTGATCCGTGATTCTTATTCTTCCATTAACAGAATTGGGTGGCAATGATCTCATTGTTGCCTGAATAGGTCCTCCTCCTCTTCCTGCTGAACCTCCTCTTCCATGAAAGAAAGTAATTTCAATATTGAATTTTTTTCCAAGTTTAACTATTTCTTCTTGAGCTTTATATTGGTGCCAGCTAGCACAAATTTTACCCGCATCTTTACTTGAGTCTGAATAACCAATCATTACTTCTTGTTTATGATTTATTAATTTTCTGTACCATTTATGAGAGAACAAGCTCTCCATAATAGATTTTGCATTTATCAAATCATCTAAAGTTTCAAATAAAGGAACAACTCTAAGCTTATTCTTAATTTTTGCCTCTTTTTGTAAAAAAGAAACCGATAAAATGTCAGATGCTGCAGATGTCATTGAAATAACATAGGCCCCAAGACATTCTGATGGTTCTTTGGCTAGAATATTAAAAGTTGACCAAACTTCACTATTTTCTCTATTTTTAAATTTGAATTTATTAATCACATTTTTAGGTGAATTTAATTTTGATTTTAAAAAGTTAATTTTTTCAATTTCAGAAAATTTTAAATAATCTTTATTAAATTTCTTTTTCGCAAATTCACTTATTAATTGAGAATGTCTTGATGACTCTTGTCTTATATCTAATTTAGCTAAGTTAATACCAAAACATTTTGCTCTTCTCATTAAATCTAACAACTCACCACTAGCTAAATTTTCATTATTATTTTGTTCTAAAGATTGTCTAACAACTCTTAAAGGTTTTAAGATTTCTTCTTTAGATTTTAGTAGTTTTTTTTGATCTAAAGTTTTTTTATTCACTAAATGTTGCTCAATCATTCTATGAGTTGTTCTCATTTTATCTCTTAATGGTCTTAAGAAAACTCTATAAGGTTCATATGACTTACCAGTTTTTTTTAAAATTTGTTTTGAACATTTTTCCATTGAATAGGATCTAATTATTTTAGTTAAAGTTTTTTCGTATAATTTTGCTGCCTCCCATCTTGAAAGTAAAATAACCTCTTTTGTGACTTTAGCAGTAACGTTAGGGTTACCGTCTCTGTCTCCACCCATCCATGAACCAAATTCAATTGGGTTAAAATTTTTAGGCAATCCTTTATCCATATTTTGAACAAATATAGAGTTTAATCTTCGATAAACCTTTGGAATAGTATCCCACAAACTGTCTTCAATAATTGCTAAGCCCCATCTAGCTTCATCAAATGGTGATGGTTTTACTCTTTTTAAATCATCTGTATTCCAAATAATTGTAAACTCATCGAAAAGTTTTTTATCTAATAATTTTAGTTTAGAGGGATAATTTTTTAAAAGATCTCTTTGCTCAAGTATTTCGGTAATTTTGTGATATTTCTGAATTAGGGTTCTTCTTTTTACCTCGGTTGGATGAGCAGTTAGCACTATTCCTATATTAAGATTTTTTGCATGATTATATATCTTAGTATCTGAAATATTTTTATTATTAAAAAGATCTTCAAAAATTTCTTCTATAAATAGATTGCTATTATTAATCTTTTTTTTATTATTCTCATATTCATTTAAGCTTCTGGATGCATCAATCGACTCTGCTAAATTGATTAAATTCATAAAATGTGAAAAAGCTCTAGTTAATTTAAAAGTATTTTTGGAATTTAAGCCTTTTATAGTACGAATAATTTTTCGATAAGAATGTTTGCTATTTAAGTTAGTTTTATTTGCCTTAGAAAGTTTTCTTATTTTTTCAACTAATTCGAAAAATTTGTCACCCTCTTGATCTTTTAAAACTTTTCCAAGTATATTACCTAAATACCTAACATTTTCTCTTAAGAGTTTTGTGGGTATTCTCTCGTAGTAAAGATCTCTCTTTTGCATTTTTTTAAAAAGTTAAGGTAAATGCATTCTACATCTAGAAACAACAATAAAAAACTTTAATATTAGTTATTAATTGTGGTATTTTGATCTTTATAAGAAACAACTGAATGTTTTTGTTCACCTAGTTTGTCAATTCCCAAAATAACTTCTTCACCACCTTTTAAAAAATGTGGGGGCGACATATTTTCTCCTACACCTGGCGGTGTTCCGGTGCAACATATATCACCAGGATGCAAGCTCATACATGAACTCATATAAGATACCAAAGTCTTAATATCAAAAATCATCTGTTCTGTATTTCCAGTTTGCATTCTTTTACCATCAACATCTAAAAACATATTTAATTTCTGATAATCAGGTAATTCATCTTTTGTAATAATATAAGGTCCAATTGGGCCAAAAGTATCAAATCCTTTTCCTTTATCCCAAGTTAAACCTTTGTTTTTTTGAAAATGCCTTTCACTAACATCGTTTACTAGAAAGAAACCCAACACATGATCCATTGCATCATCAATACTGACATTAATAGCTTTTTTACCAATTACAAAACCTAGCTCTACCTCCCAATCAGTATGGTTTGAATTTTTTGGAACAATAATAGGATCGTTCGGGCCTGTGACACAACTTGTAAATTTAGAAAAAATAATTGGTTCCTTTGGGATTGGTAAATTTTGTTCTTCTGCATGATCTTTAAAGTTTAGTCCTATTCCTATAAATTTAGATGGTTTTGAAACACATGCACCAACTCTAGAGTTTGAATCTAATTGTGGTAAATTAGAAATATCTGATTTTTGGATTTTATCTAAAGTGCTAAAATTTAATGTATCTGGATTAAAATCGTTTATTAAAGAAGACAAATCTCTAAAATTATTTTCTTCATCTATTATTGCAGGTTTTTCTTCTCCAACATTTCCTATTCTACATAATTTCATAATTACTCCTATTAATAAGTTGCTCTTCCACCACTTAGGTCAAAAACTGCCGATGTTGTAAAAGAATTTTCTTCACATGATAACCAACAAACTAGAGATGCTAATTCATCAACTTTAGCAAATCGATTTCTTGGTATTTTTGATAACATATAATCAATATGTTCTTGGGTCATTTGATCAAAAATTCTTGTTTTAGCTGCAGCTGGAGTTACACAATTGACAGCAATATTTTTATCAGCCAATTCTTTTCCTAATGATTTTGTTAAACCTATGACACCAGCTTTTGCAGTACTATACGCACTTGCATTGGGATTTCCTTCTTTGCCAGCAATAGATGCTATATTTACTATTCTACCATAATTATTTTTTATCATATGAGGAACAACTGCTTTACAACAATAAAATGTAGAATTTAAATCAAGTTCAATTACTTTTTTCCATTCATCTAAAGGGTAATCCCAAACTTTTGCGTTCATACCCGTTATCCCAGCATTGTTCACAAAAATATCTATTTTACCAAGTTCATTTTCAGTTTCCAATAATCCTTTTTCAATTTCTACAAAATTTGTAACATCTATTTTTTTAAAACTTAAATTTTCAGAACTTATTTCATTTAAAGCAGATTTAATTGCACTTTCATCAATGTCCCAAATAACAACTTTTCCACCTGATTGAATAATTCTTTTTGATATTGCTAAACCAAATCCTTGGGCTCCACCTGTAATTATTGCTACTCTATCTTTTAAATCAAAATTGTTCATATTATTTTTTTTTCTTTAATAAAGGAAAAATAAGAGCAATGAAAGATAAAATAAAAAAAGTTACTACTATAGGTCTTGTAAAAAACATTAACCAGTTTCCATCAAATATTACTAATGACTGTCTCAGAGTTCCTTCTACTAATTCTCCTAATATTAAACCAATAATTACGGGCACTACAGAAAAACCAAATCTTCTCATAAAAAAACCAAGGATACCAAAAAATAACATTATCCAGACGTCAAGTATTGATTGACTTAAAGAATA
>QBYD01000031.1 GCA_003282975.1 Pelagibacteraceae bacterium AG-325-C10 | reverse complement strand
GCTTCTATTTCGACCAATTTAGTGGCAAATTTTATTCCTTCACAGTATTCACTTATAAATTTTATGCCAAATAATTTAACTTTAAAAGGTTCGAGTTATACAATTTCTGCAATTGGATTTGTTGTAGGGATTTTTTGGTTAACATTACTGAGTCAAATAGGAATTTTATCTTTTATTGATACCTTTGCCTCTTTTTTTGGTCCAATAGTTGGAGTAGTAATTATTGACTTTTATTTAATCAAAGATGCAGACTTAAGTAATAAAGATCTCTATTCATCTGAAAATAAAAGTATTTATTATTACTCAAAAGGATGGCATATAAAAGCAGTATACTCTGTATTTTTAGGCTTTATTTTCTCAGCTTCGACTATTTGGAATATGAATATGATGTTTTTACAATCTTACGCATGGATAATAGGCTTGATCATTTCATCAGCTACATATTATTTGCTAGCAAAAAAATAAATTTATGAACAAATTTGATTTTAATAATAGAACAGCTGTTATAACTGGAGGTGGACAAGGTTTTGGACTTGACATTGCAAAACGATTTTTAGACTCTGGAGCTAAAGTTATTATTTGGGATATAGATGAAAAGTTGCTTAAATCAGCGTTCAGTGAAGTAAACAATGAAAATTTGAGTTACAATGTTATTGATGTATCTAATTATTCTCAAATTGAGCAAACTATTAATCAAATAACATCAAAAACAAATATCGATATCTTAATTAATAATGCGGGTATAACAGGTCCTACAGCACCATTATGGGAATACAATGTAGATGAATGGAACAAAATTGTTCAAATTAACTTAATGGGTACTTTTAATTGTTGTAGAGCAATAGTGCCTAATATGATTAAGAATAACTATGGCAGAATAGTTAATGTCGCTTCTGTAGCTGGCAAAGATGGAAATGCTAATGCAAGTGCATACAGTTCTGGAAAAGCAGGAGCTATTGGTCTTACAAAGTCACTGGGCAAAGAATTAGCGGACTATAATATAGCAGTTAATGCTGTCACTCCAGCAGGAGCCAAAACAAGAATTTTAGATCAAATGAGTAAAGAACACGTGCAGCGTATGTTATCAAAGGTTCCAAGAGGTAGATTTTTAGAAATACATGAGTTTACATCACTAGTGTGTTGGCTTTGTTCTGAGGAAAATTCATTTTCTACTGCAGCAGTATTTGATATTAGTGGTGGTAGATCTACTTATTAATTTTGGAGGAAAGTTTTACTATTTCAATTCTATTTTCATTATTCACATTGTGAGCATTTGATAAAACTGGGGCAAAAATTATTACGGACCAGTATATTAACAACCTAAAAATAGAAATTGTTTACATATTTTATATTTAAGAGCAAATATTGATTTAAGAATGTTTAAAAAATGTCCAAAAGTTGTATTTAAAAAAAAATAATCTATAAGTTTTTTATGATCAAATTTTATACCTTAATTTTAACTTTCTTACTTATATGTACACCTATAAAAGCAGAGAATATAAAGATATTTGAATTCACTGAAATTGAACTTAACAAATTGGAAGTAAGAAAAGTAAGAGGTGCTGATAATAAAACACTTTATTCAGTCGGATCAGACGAAAATAGTAACTTTTTAAAAGCAGTTGCAGACAATTCTGCGTCAGGCTTAGGAAAGAAGGTAAATATTAACTTAAATAAAACACCAATAATTAATATTACTTGGAAAGTAGAAAAGGACCTTGCAGGCATAAAGGAAAATACAAAAAAAGCACACGATTACGCAGCTCGTGTTTTTGTCATAAAAAAAACAGGGGCTACTATATTGTCTAATAGGGCAATTAACTATGTCTTTTCAAGTAATAATGAAGTTGGATTTAATTCTCCAAGTCCATACACTAAAAAATCTATTGATTATGTTTTATCGACAACAAAAAACAATATAAACGAATGGATTACAGTTAAATCAAATGTAAAAGAGGACTTTAAAAAGTTTCATAATTTGGATGTAGATCAATTAGATGGTTTAGCAATAATGGCTGATACTGATAATTCTAAATTAAAATCAGTTAGTTACTTCCAAAATATTTATTTTTCATCAAAATAATTAAAATTTTAAATATTTTTTTAAACCTATACTTAAAAATGAAAGTAGTATCGCAACAATTACATCTTCAATTGGCCTCGCATTAGGTACTCCAAAATTCCACAAAATAACACATATTAGCCAAATGATATAAATTTTCATTATTATAATTATATCTTAGTTTGTGCTATATTTTACTTTTATTTGATAAGCTATTTTATGCATGAAAATTTTTACCATACTGTAAAAGTCTATTATGAGGACACTGATGCTGGTGGAATTGTTTATTATGCAAATTATCTAAAATATCTTGAAAGAGCTAGAACTGAGGCTTTAGCGACTATTGGCCTTAGTAATTTACAAATTAAAGAAAAATTTGAAGCATTGATTATTGTTAAATCTTGCAACATTGAATTTAAAAAATCTGCGTGTCTAGAGGATAATTTAAATATAAGATCTTTTATAAAATCAGTTACCAAAACATCATTCGTTATGAATCAATTTATATCAAAAGATGATAATATTATTGTTGAAGCACAGGTTCATTTGGTATTTGTTAATGACAAAAGTAAACCAATTAAAGTTCCTCAAATTATTTTTGATAATTTAAAACCTTATTTTTGTGACAGTATTAAACTTTAGAAATTCTTTTAACTTTCTTAAATAAATCGACCATCATTTTTGATGATACCAGTTTTGTATTAACATTTCTAGGACTAGGATGATAAGAAGATATTATATTTATATTATCTGGCATTAGATATGATTTACCATGTTTGAAATTATATTTTTTATTTAGCTCATACTTATTTTTATATAATTTAATACAGTTATCAAAAGCAACTTTTCCTAAAGTTACAATTACTTTTAATTTTTTTAAATTAGAAATTTCAATATTAAAGTATTTAGAGCAATTATTTAGTTCATTATTAAGTGGCTTATCATCAGGGGGCACACATTTTAAAATGTTAGTAACATAGGCATTGTTAAGTTTCAGGCCATCATTTATATTTTCAGAGATTGGTTGGTTTGCAATTTTCGCTTCATAGAGACATTTAAATAAAAATTCTCCAGATTTATCTCCTGTAAAAGCCCGACCAGTTCTTGTTCCTCCATGAGCAGCTGGTGCCAATCCTAAGATTAAAATTTTTGCATTTATATCACCAAATCCTGCTACTGGTTTTCCCCAATAAGCATCATTTAAATTTTGTTTTCTTTTAGTGGAACTTACTTTTTTTACGAATTTAACTAATCTAGGACATTTTTCACACCTAATTATTGTCTTATTTAAACTGTTTAATCTAATATCCATATATGAAATTTTACAAAATTCTTTTTTTTATTTTTATATTTTTAAATTCTGGTGTCAAAGCAGATTTAAATAATAATTTAATAAAAGAACTGAAGGAGGGTGGAAAGTTAATATTTATTCGTCATGCTTATGCACCAGGCAACGGTGATCCTCAAAATTTCAATTTATACGATTGTTCTACACAGAGAAATTTAAGTGAAAATGGGAGAGAGCAATCAAAAAAAATTGGCAACTTATTCCTTGAAAATAAGATTGATATAGAGAATGTTTATTCAAGCGAATGGTGCAGATGTAAAGAAACGACCTTTATTGCTTTTAAAAATTTTAAAACAAAAAAATTTCTTAACTCTTTTTACAGTTCTAAATATGCAAAAAATAAAAAAAAACAAGTAAAAGAATTTCAAGAATTTATAAATAATTGGGACAAAAAAGAAAATTTAATATTTGTCACTCATTATGTGTTTATTTCTGAAATATTAAATTATAGTCCAAATTCAGGTGAAATTATCGTGGTCGATAAAGATTATAATATACTAGGTAATTTAATTACAGACTAAAATTTATAAAAATGTTTGAATTCAAAAAATTTTTTAAGAGCTTTTTTTATAAAACATCTCCATATTCACAAGCTGGTCAAGATATTTTTGCTTATGAATTATTTGGTAATCGAGGAACATATATTGATATTGGTGCAGGTGAACCACAAAGAGGAAATAATTGCTACATGCTTGAAGTTCAAAAACAATGGAAAGGATTTTCTGTAGAATTTGGAGACTCAAATTCTAAATTAAGAGATGGACTTAAAAATAGATGGAAAAAATTTCCAGAACGTAAAAATAAAGTTTATTGGGAAGATGCCATGTCTTTTAATTACAAAGAAGGATTAATTGATAATAATCTTAATGTGGAAATAGATTTTTTGTCATGTGATATAGACCCTCAAGAACATACCTTTTTAGCATTAAAAAAAGTTATAGAGGACGGGGTAAGACCAAATTATATTGCATTCGAAACAGATTTTTATAAAGAAAAAATTGACTATTCAGATTTAGCAATTAAATTTTTAAAACCATATGGTTATAAAATTGGTGTTAAAAATGTTTTTTCAAATTTAAAAAAGAATAAAATATTTGAAACATGGTTTGTAAGAGAAAAACTTGATTACAAAACAATAGATTACCAAGATTGGATTAAAAAATATTAATTATTATGTCATCTAAAAAAGCAATGAAACAAGCACAAAAACAAGCGTATGCAAAACATAGATCAAATATTGCTAATAATAGCTTTGAATTAAAAAAAAAATTTCTAAACAAGAATATCGAAAAAAAAAAGAAAAACAAAGATCAGCTTTGTTGATCAAATTTTTCTATTTTTTTGCAAGTTGAAACCTTAGAAATGCTTTCAATATCATTCAAAACTGCTTTAATAAATATTTCTTTTTTATCTTTTTCAAAC
>QBYD01000030.1 GCA_003282975.1 Pelagibacteraceae bacterium AG-325-C10 | reverse complement strand
AGCAAAAGCTTTAAAAGAAGTATTTAATAAATAATTATTTTTAACAGCCCTAACGTTTTCAAAATACGTTCAGGGCTGTTGCTATATGCAAAAACTGCATAGCCAATTTTCCTAATCAGCGTTAGTTTTTAAAATTAATAAACTTATAAGTTCTTGCTTTAACAGGAGGTCTTATGACTAAATTAATTAAAAAAGTAAGTGTGCCACTTATTAGTTTAATATTTTTATTAAACATGAGTAGCGCAGGTATGGCGGAGACAACAGTTTCTGCAGAAATAGGTTTTATATTCAATACCTTGCTTTTTCTAATATGTGGATTCTTAGTATTTTTTATGGCTTGTGGATTTGCAATGTTAGAATCAGGAATGGTTACATCTAAAAGTGTATCTGTTATCTGTGCAAAAAATATAGGTTTAATATCAATATCTGGAATAATGTTCTGGATGTTTGGTTACAATCTTGCTTATGGAATTCCAGAGGGCGGATATATTGGTAGCTTCATTCCATGGTCAGATTCTAGTGCAGTAGATACTGGTTATTCAGATGGATCAGACTGGTACTTCCAGATGGTATTCTGTGCAACAACAGTATCAATCGTTTCTGGAACTTTAGCTGAAAGAATTAAATTATGGCCGTTCTTTTTATTTGCGGCTATCTTGTCAGGAATTATATACCCAATAGTTATGGGTTGGCAGTGGGGTGGTGGCTGGTTAGCTGCTGCTGGTTTTTCAGATTTTGCTGGATCAACACTTGTTCATTCAACTGGTGGAGCAGCAGCTCTAGCAGGTGCATTAATGTTAGGTCCAAGACTTGGTAGATTTACTAAGGCGGGTGTTCCAGCTCCGCTGAAACCATTTGCTGCATCTTCAATTCCATTAGTAACCGTAGGTGTATTTATTTTATGGCTAGGTTGGTTTGGATTTAATGGTGGTTCGCAATTAGCAATTGGAACAGCTGATGATGCTATTGCGGTATCAACAATATTTCTAAATACTTTCTTGGCTGGTGCTGGTGGTGTAATAGCTGCTGCAACATTAACAAGATTGAACTTTGGAAAAACAGATGTTGTGCAAATGTTAAATGGATGTATCGGTGGATTAGTTGCTATTACAGCAGAACCATTAATGCCTTCACCTTTAGCAGCAATTTTGATTGGTGCAGTTGGCGGTGCAATTGTTGTCTATGGTACTAAACTCTTATTCTCTCTAAAAATTGATGATGTTGTAGGAGCTATACCAGCTCACTTATTTGCTGGTATTTGGGGTACCCTAGCTGTGCCGATTACAAATCCAGACACTTCATTTGGAACACAATTGTTAGGTGTAGTTTCTATTAACGTTTTTGTTTTCGTGGTTGCTTTAGTTATATGGGCTATTATGAAATCAACAATTGGTATTAGGCTAAGTAAAGAAGCCGAAACTAAAGGAACAGACGTTACTGAAACCGGTGTAATAGCTTACGCAATCAGAGACTAATTGCATGCAATATAGAGGCTCTTCGATATCCATATCGTTATCTCATTGGAGAGCCTCTTAAAACAGAATAACTATCTCTCTCTTATAGTTAGTAAAAGGCCCCTTAAAAGGGGCCTTTTTTTATACACATGCTCTAATGTCATAACTCGTTTGATTAATCAGCAATTCTTTAAAAAAAAAACTTTAATAAAAAGAAATTTCATAACAAGGAGAGATAATGATTAATTTAATAAAAAAAATAACAATTAGTTTTGTAATCATTTTTAGCATTACAGGTTTTGCCTCAGCTGAAACAACTATGTCAGCTGAAGGTCAGTATATATTTAATTCACTTGGATTTTATTTAGGTGGGGTATTAGTAGCATTTATGGCAGCAGGATTTTGTATGCTTGAGAGTGGTTTGGTAACTACAAAAAGTGTATCTACAATTGCAGCAAAAAATATAGGAAAATTTGCAATATGTTCACTAATATTTTTTTTCTGTGGATACAATTTAGCTTATGGAATACCTGAAGGAGGATTTATAGGCTCTTTTTCAATGTGGAGTGACTCCTCTGAATTAGCTACAGGATATTCAGATTATTCAGATTGGTTTTTTCAAACCATGTTTGTTTGTGCAACTGCATCTATTGTATCAGGAGCAGTAGCTGAAAGAATTAAAATTTGGCCATTTTTTATTTTTGCAGCAATTATGGCTGGAATTATTTATCCTATATCAATGGGATGGCAGTGGGGTGGAGGTTGGTTAGCAACTTCTGGCTTTTCAGATTTTGCAGGATCGACTTTAGTTCACGCTTGTGGTGGTGCTGCAGCATTAGCTGGCGTAATTGTTTTAGGCGCAAGGGAAGGAAGATTTGGAAAAAGAGGAGAAACAAAATCTTTAGTACCCTTTGCTGCCTCGAGTATACCACTTGTAACTTTAGGAACTTTTTTACTTTGGTTTGGATGGTTTGGTTTTAACGGATTTAGTCAACTTGCAATGGGAACATTTGATGATGTTAATGCAATCAGTAAAATTGCAGTTAATACTCATTTAGCTGGTGCGGCCGGAACAGTTACAGCAGCAGTTGTTACAAGATTACTTGGAGGAAAAACTGATATTGTTATGATGCTTAATGGTGCATTGGCAGGACTAGTTGCAATAACAGCTGAGCCATTAACACCAAGTCCTTTATTTGCAATATTGATCGGTTCAATTGGATCATTAATCATGTACTTTGGTACTAAATTTTTAGAAAGTAAAAAAATTGATGATGTTGTTGGTGCAATTCCAGTTCATATGTTTGCTGGTATCTTTGGAACTTTAGTCGTTCCAATGTCTAACCCTGATACATCATTTGGAACTCAGTTAACTGGTGTTATTGCAGTTTGTTTGTTTAGTTTTATTTTGTCATACATTATATTTAAGGTTTTACATGCAACAATTGGTCTTAGAATAAGTGCTCAAGCTGAAAAACTTGGAACAGATGTCGCCGAAGTAGGAGTTAAAGCTTACGCTATCAGAGATTAAAAAAATTATCTCTCTATAATGTTAAAAGGTCTCTTAAAAATAAGGGGCCTTTTTATTTTTTTTGTGAAGATTCTTTAAGAATATCTAGGACTTCTTGAGCGTGATCTTTAACTTTAACGTTCTCCCAAATTTTTATAATTTTGCCCTTTTTATCTATTAAAAATGTAGTTCGATTGATACCCATAAATTCACGACCCATAAATTTCTTTTTTTCCCAAACCTTATATTTTTTAAGGACTTTTATCTCTTCATCAGCCAATAAATCAAATTTTACCTTATATTTGTCTCTAAATTTATCATGACTTTTAATATTATCTTTAGATATTCCATAAATTTCACATTCTAATTTTTTAAATTTTGATAGTAATTTATTAAAATCATTAGTTTCGATTGTGCACCCTGGTGTATCATCTTTAGGATAAAAATAGATTACAATATATTTTCCAAGAGAATCTTTTAATGAATAAGTTTCTTTTGAAGTCGATAGAAGTTTAAAATTTGGGGCTTTACTATTTTCTTTTAGCATAATTTTCTAGCAATATAATACTATTAGGGTATTTTAAAACACAATTATGACAGTTAAATCTATTCAAACCTTAGTATCAGAAGCAATGCAGGAGATTAAAACAATTGATGCTGATGAAGCATTTGAGATGGTTAAGAATCAAGAATGCAATCTTATTGATATAAGAGAAGCTAGAGAATTAGAAAAAACAGGTAGTGTTGAAAATTCAGTTCACATTGCAAGAGGAATGTTAGAAATCTTTTTAGACCCAAATAGCGCTCTTTTCCAACAAGGTAAACTTGACCATAAAAAGGAGATGGTTTTATTTTGTGCTGGTGGAGTTAGGTCAGCTTTGGCAGTGAAAGCATTAAAAAATATGGGTTATGAAAAAGTATCACATATAGATGGTGGATTTGGAGCAATTAGTCAGAGTAAATTTAAAATTGTTTAGTTAGAGCTCACTTCATCAACAGCATATTCTAGTCGGTCTTGACCCCAAAAAATTTTATTATTAGCAACAAAAGTTGGAGCCCCAAATAACTCCCTATCAAATGCTTCTGTTGTTAATTTTTTTAATTGATCTTTAATTAATTGATTTTTAATTCCTTCAACAAATTTTTTATCATCAATATTTAAACTTTTTAAAATCTTAGTTAATTCAATTTCATCTGACAAATCTATATTATCTCTCCAATACGCATTGTAAAATGTATCTAGATATAATTCTTTCAATTTTTCTTCTACAAACAAATATCCTCTCATCATATAAAGAGAATTTATTGGAAATTTAGAATTCCAAATAAAAGGAATATTATTTTTGTCTGCAACTAACTCACAATCACTTTGTAGTATTTTTATTTTAAATTTGTTAAAAGCAGGAGCATCAATTTCAGCTAATTTATGTAACCCGCCTAAAAAAACAGGTTTGTAATTAAAATTTATCTTTTTATTTTGCTTAATGATTTGAATTTTTTTGTGAGCGATGTAAGAAAAAGGGCTAATTATATCAAAATAAAAATCTATCTGATTATTCATATAGGCTCATACGTTTTGCGTAGAAAATTCGGATTATCCAATAAACAAACAATCCAATTGGACCTATTAAATAAGTAATAATTAGAGGCAATGCTAATAGAAACTTATTAATAAAAAATTTTTGAGCATCTTTTACAATCCACCCACCTAGAAATAAATTGATTGCAATAAAATGTGTCCAGAAAATCATTAAATACAAGTTATCCTCAAATAATCTGGATAATTCATATATGCCTAAATAAAGGGTGAAGTTTCCAACAAAATCATATCCGATTAAATATGATTTATATAAAACAAATATATAAGCCCCACCTAATAAAAAGATCGGAAATATTGATGTTACAAAATATCTACAAATATGAGATTGTGGAAAAAAAATTAAGATAAACCAAAATGGCAATGCCCCTAAATTAATCCACATGTAAAGTGTCTCAATCGTAAAGAAAGTATAAATTTGTTCGATCATTAAAATATATTATATAAATTCTAACCATGATTCCTATAAGAAATAAAAAAAAAACCCTAAAAGTCACTGTTGAGGAGATGAGAAATTTTGCATTTGCTTATGTAGAAAAATATGCTCCTTCAAAACAACAATTAAAGACCTATTTACTCAAGAAATACATGAAGCTATCCGCAACAGATGTAAAAAAAAAAGATGTAAATAAACTTATTGATATTGTCCTCTCTGATTTAGAAAAAAATAAATTTATCAACGATCAATTTTATTCAGAAAGTAAAGCTAAGAGCATGATACAAAGAGGAAACTCAATAAATAAAATTAGAAATTATTTAATCGGCAAAGGTATAAATGATGAGTTTATTAAGGATACTGTTGAAAAAATTAAAGAAGATAATTCTGATCAAGATTTTTTTTCAGCTATAAAAATTTGTAAAAAAAAAAGAATTGGACCAGCAAGAGTCGAGGATAACCGAA
>QBYD01000029.1 GCA_003282975.1 Pelagibacteraceae bacterium AG-325-C10 | reverse complement strand
ATTCAATGTGTAAAATGCAATCACAGAAGCTTTGGAAATTATTAAATACAGAATCTTATATTAATACACTTGGATCTTTATCTGGAAATCACGCTGTACAACATGCTAAAGCTGGATTAAAAGCAATTTATTTGAGTGGCTGGCAAGTAGCAGCAGATGCAAATAGTGCTGGAGAAATGTATCCTGATCAATCTTTGTATCCGTATGATAGTGCTCCAAAATTAGTTGAGTCTATGAATAATGCATTAGTTAGAGCAGATCAAATTCAACACATGGAACTTAAAGATGGTGACATGAAAGAAGAAAATAAAGTTGATTATATGTTGCCAATAATTGCTGATGGAGAAGCAGGTTTTGGTGGACCTTTAAATGTATTTGAGCTTGCAAAAAAATTTATTAAGGCTGGTGCTGCTGGTGTTCATTTTGAAGATCAATTAGCTAGTGAAAAAAAATGTGGTCATATGGGTGGTAAGGTTTTAGTTCCAACTGGAACTATGATCAAAAACTTAAAGGCTGCAAGATTAGCTGCAGACATTGCTAATGTTCCACTTATTATTTTAGCTAGAACAGATGCAAATGCTGCAAAACTAATTACAAATGATCATGATGAAAATGATAAACCATTTTTAACAGGTGAAAGATCCCCAGAAGGTTTCTTTTATGTAAAACAAGGAATTGAACAAGCAATATCTAGAGGCCTTGCTTATGCTCCTTATTCAGATTTGATTTGGTGTGAAACAGCGACGCCAAATTTAGAAGAAGCTAAAAAATTTGCTGATGCAGTTCATGAAAAATTTCCTGGAAAGTTATTAGCATACAATTGTTCTCCATCATTTAATTGGAAAAAGCATTTAAATGATGATGAAATTGCATCTTTCCAACAAGAGATTTCCAAAATGGGATATAAATTCCAATTTATAACTTTAGCTGGTTTTCATACACAAAATATTGCAATTTTTGAGCTTGCAGAAAAATATAAAAAAGAAGGTATGACTGCTTACTCTAGAATTCAAGAACAGGAATTCTTAAGAGAAAAAGATGGATATACTAGTGTTAAACACCAAAGAGAAGTTGGAACTTCGTATTTCGACTCTGTATCAAATACTATTAGCAGTGGCACAAGTTCTACAACTGCAATGGAAGGTTCGACTGAGTCTGAACAATTTTAAATAAAAATAGTTACCCTCAAATTATTTTAAATAGCCCTTAATTGGGCTATTTTTTTGTTTGTAATGATTACAAGAGACTGTTAAGGAACAAAAAATGAGTAATAAAAACTTTGGTTTTGGTACACAAATAAGAAAATCACCGTATTTTGACTCTACTGTAAAATGGGGTGCGACAGGTTTCTCAGTTTATAACCACATGTATATCCCAAGAGATTTTGGAAATCCTGAACAGAATTTTTGGAACCTAATTCAAACAGCTATTCTTTGTGATGTTGCTGTTGAAAGACAAGTAGAAATAACAGGTCCTGATGCTTATAAATTTACACAATTACTTACACCCAGAGATTTATCAAAACTTGCAATTGGTCAATGTAAATACGTATTAATCACCAATAATGATGGGGGTATATTAAATGATCCAGTTTTATTAAGACTAGCTGAAAATCATTTTTGGTTATCCCTTGCTGATAGTGATGTTTTGTTATGGGCACAAGGTGTTGCAGTTAACTCAGGTTTAAATGTTCAAATCAAAGAGCCAGATGTCTCTCCATTACAATTACAGGGTCCTAACTCAGGTGAAATCATGGTTAAATTATTTGGAGAAGGTATTAGGGAATTAAAATATTATTGGTTAAGAGAATACGATCTAGAAGGTATTCCATTAATAGTTTCAAGAACTGGTTGGTCAAGTGAACTTGGTTATGAAATATATCTTAGAGATGGCTCTAAAGGTAATGAATTATATGAAAAAATTATGGAGGCTGGAAAAACACATGGTCTTGAGCCAGGTCACACATCATCAATTAGAAGAATTGAAGGTGGAATGTTATCCTATCATGCAGATGCAGACATATACACCAACCCTTTCGAACTTGGATTAGATCGACTTGTAAATTTAGATACTAATATAAATTTTATAGGAAAGGATGCATTAAAAAAAATTAAGCGAAATGGTATTAAAAGAAAGCAAGTTGGTATTGAAATTGATTGTGAGCCTTTAAAAGGACCTAACACTACATTTTGGGAATTGCAAAAAGATAATAAAATAATTGGTAAAGTTACTTCAGCAGTCTATTCTCCTAGACTTAAAAAGAACATAGCACTTGCAATGATAGAAATTGCTTATTTAAAAATTGGTGCTGAATTAAAAGTTAAAACTAATGAAAATCAATTTAACTGCAAAATAGTTGAAAAACCTTTTTATGATCCAAAAAAGAAAATAGCTAGCAGTTAGGATTTGATATTGTAGCCCTTTTTAAGCAGAACAGAGACCATAGTAATACAAACAACCAAAAATAAAATCATAGAACTAATACTGATCCAAATATTAAAATCAGATACCCCATAAAAAGCAAATCTAAGTCCATTTATTAAATAAACAACTGGGTTAAAGTAAGTAATAGTCTGCCAAAAAGGTGGTAGCATATCCAATGAGTAAAGACTTCCACCTAAAAATACCATTGGAGTAATAACCAATGTGGGAATAATTGACATTTGCTCGAAGTTAGAACTCATTAAACCTATTAAAAAACCAAATAAAGCAAAAGTAAAAGAGACTAATATAAGTAAAAATATCATTAACAATGGGTATTTTACTTCAACTTCTACAAAAAAAGTTGCTGTTATAAAGATTACAACTCCAACTATCAAAGTTTTAGACGCACCCGATCCAACAAAAGCAAGAATAATTTCAAAAGTTGAAATTGGAGCTGCTAATATTTCATAAATAGTTCCATTAAATTTTGGAAAAAAAATACCAAATGAAGTATTGCTAATTGATTGAGTTAATAATGTTAACATTAATAATCCTGGAACAATGTAAGATCCATAACTTATACCATCAATATTTTCAACATAGCCACCAATCACAGAGCCAAAAACTATAAAATATAAAGATGTAGATAAAACTGGTGACAACAATGATTGTAACAAAGTTCTTCTAAATCTATCCATTTCATGAAAATAAATTGCTTTAAATGCTAGATAATTAAATTTCATTATTTTCCTTCACCAAACTAACAAATATTTTTTCTAAAGAGCTCTGTTCTGTTTTTAAATCGATCAATTTTAAACCAGAGTCTTTAATATCTTGTAATAAATTAGTAATTCCTGTTTTTTCCTCTTGAGCATTATATTTGTAATCAACTGATCTTTTATTTTTACCTATAACGAGTTTGTATTTATTAAGACTTTCTGGAATAGTTAATATCTCATTTTGAAGTTCCACAGTTAATTTCTTATGGCCCATCTTTTTTAAAAGTTCATTAATTTTATCAACAACTATAATTTCACCTTGGTTAATTACTCCCACCCTATCAGCTATAGCTTCAGCTTCTTCAATATAATGTGTGGTCAATATAACGGTAACTCCTGTTTCCCTTAATCCTTTGACTATTTTCCACATATCCTGTCTTAACTCAACATCTACACCGGCTGTAGGTTCATCTAAAAACAAAATTGATGGTTCGTGAGATAATGCTTTAGCAATTAAAACTCTTCTTTTCATTCCCCCTGATAATTGATTAAGTCTTAAATCTTTTTTATCCCATAAACTTAGTTGTTTTAAAATTTTTTCAATATGATTTGGATTAGGTTTTTTCCCATAAAGACCTCTTGAATAGGATACGTTATTAAATACATTTTCAAATTGTTCCAAAGTTAGTTCTTGGGGAACTAAGCCAATTTTTGATCTCGTCTCTCTATAATCTTTGATAATATTAAGTCCATCAACAGTAACTTCTCCTTGAGAGGACTTAACAATTCCACAAATAATACTAATTAAAGTTGTCTTGCCTGCACCATTAGGACCCAACATTGCAAAAATTTCACCTTTTTTGATGTTTAAATTTATCTTTTTCAAAGCTTCAAATCCATTTTTGTAGACTTTAGATAAATTATTTATAATTATTTGATTTTCAGACATTAAACACGGAGTTATATAAGGCTTATTCAGTATAATACAATAAGGTTATAGAATTAATGAATATTGTAGCAACTTATTTAAGCTAATTAGTTGATTTTAATATTTCTAGGGGTAATGGTGCCTCTGGATATTTTTGCTGGCAAAGCTTTTCATAGTTTTTGCAAAAATCTAAAATAGTTTGGATAACTTTATCTTCATTTTTTGAAATATTCAGCTTGTCAACTAAATCATTTCGATTGATTTCTAATTCTTTGATTTGATTACTGGAAAAAAATTCACCAGTTTCAATTTCCCAATAGGTATTATCTAGTTCATCGTCGCTTAATTCATTTAGTTTATTTTGTAGTTCTAAAATAGTCTCATCTGTTGTTTGTTTATTTCTCATTGGTGAATTTTTTAATTTCCCAAGACATTTGTTTTTAAGACCCTCTATAAAGTGATCAAAAGGTTTTCCTTCACATAGATCTTTGAAATGATTACTTTTAAAATATCTAGTTATTGCAGAATTTGTACCTATTTTTTCTTTACCCTTAATAATTGCTATTTGCACATAGACTTCTTGATTTATATATTCTTCTAAATGTTCTTTTACTTTTAATGGGATCATTTTTAAGAGAATTTAATATTAATGGGGCTTACGGTATTTACTATGACAAGTTTTACAGTTACTCCACATTAGCATTTTGATAGAGCCATTAATGTTATCAGTAGTTTCAATTACAGAAGTTAATTTAATCATATCATCAGATGATTTTTGCATTAGTAAATTAAAATTTTCTTTATCATCCCATATTATTGGAAGAGACTGTGTTTTAAAACCCTCTTTAGAGTTATCAGGAAATAACTCTAATAAATTCAGATAATTTTTACTCATTTCAAGCATTAATTCTTTTGCTTTATCAAATTCTCCGTTAGAGGACAAAGACTGAACTTTTTTTGCAGTACTATAATTTTTACTAAATAATGCCTTTCTAGTTTTGATGGCATCTTCTGCTGATTTTTCAGAATAAGCATTAGTAGTAATCAATATTGAAAAAACTAGAAACAAACTGATACCAATATTGATTTTAATATGATTAATTATGAAATGCATTCAACAAATAATGTAACAGAGTATAGTCTAATTTCAAAATTATTACATTGGGTAAGTGCAATATTGCTTTTTATTCAAATCCCTCTAGGATTTTATTTGGTTGATTTAGATTTTGGACCAGAAAGATTAAACATTGAAAACATACATGTGATAATGGGTTTATCTATGTTTTATCTGGTTATTTTGAGACTAATGAATAAAATTATAAATCCTTCGCCAAAGTTAGAACCAAGTATTTTTAAAGGGCAAAAATTTTTAGCAAAATCTAATCACTTATTATTGTATGTGACAATTTTATTAATTCCAATCTCTGGTATTCTCAAAAAATTATATAATGGTGAAAGTTTAATAATTTTTTTTAAAGAGGTAAAAATACAAGATAACTTTGATCTAGCAGAAATTT
>QBYD01000028.1 GCA_003282975.1 Pelagibacteraceae bacterium AG-325-C10 | reverse complement strand
ATAGAGCTAAATTCATAATTATATAAATAGATATATAAACGATAGAACTCTGTATTCCTTCATTTGTCCCGGTTGCTAATCCAGCTAATGTGTAACCAATATGTCCAATAGAACTATAAGCTATTAGTCGTTTTATATTAGTTTGACCGATTGCAGCAATAGCACCAAAAAGCATTGAGGCGATTGATAAGAACACTATTATCATTTGCCATTGATCTATTAAATTTAAAAAAGGGACGTAGAGAAATCTAATGAATACTGTTAGGGCAGCAATTTTTGGCACCATTGTAAAAAATAAAGTAACAGATGTAGGTGAACCTTCATATACATCTGGCGCCCACATATGAAAAGGAACTGCAGAAATTTTGAAAGCTAATCCAACAAGAATAAATACTATTCCAAATGTTAAAACATATTCATCTGAATTAAGTTGATTTGAAATTATGTCAAAATTTGTTGATCCTGAAAATCCATACATTAATGAACAGCCATATAAAAGTAAACCTGATGATAGAGCACTTAAAACAAAATATTTTAATCCTGCTTCAGAAGATTGCAATTGATCTCGATTAAAAGTAGCTAACACATAAAGTGCCAAAGATTGTAATTCTAGACCCATATAGAAAACAATTAAATCATTTGAACTAATCATAACCATCATACCTAAAACTGAACTCAGTATTAAAACAGGATATTCAATTTTAAATAATTTAAATGTTTTAAGATAATTTGTAGAAATGGTTAAAACTAAAAAGGCCCCGAGTAAAGTTATGATTTTCATCAATGAAGACAGGTGGTCTATTACAACACTGTCTTTAAATAAAGTAACACGATCAATAGCAAAAGTTTCATTGATTGTTATTACTGCAGTTATTAAAAGAATTAACTGAGAAATGTTAAAAACAAGTTTAGAGCTTTCTTTTTTAAAAACTCCTAAAACTAATAGAAACATAATTGAAAGTGCAATAAATATTTCAGGTAATATTAAATTAAAATTTTCCATATTATTTAATTAGTAAATTTTTATTATACATATCTATCAAATCATTAACCGAGACTTCAATTGTGTTAATTAAAGGATCAGGGTAAAATCCAAAATACAAGGTAGGTAAAGCTAAACAAGCTAAAATAAAATACTCAGATCTATTTAGATCAGTCATAGATTTTAAATCTGAATTAATTAATTTTCCAAATACAACTCTTTTATAAAGCCAAAGCATATATGCAGCACCTAAAATAACTCCTATACTAGCCAAAACAGCCACAAGGAAATTATCTTTAAACACACCCATTAAAATTAAAAATTCACCAACAAATCCGCTTGTTCCTGGCAACCCAAGAGCAGCAAGGGTAAAAATCATAAATAATATAGAATATTTAGGAATAATTGTAACAATACCTCCGTATGAGCTAATTAATCTTGAATGCATTCTATCGTAAACAACTCCAACACATAAGAATAAAGCTGCAGAAACTAATCCATGACTAATCATTTGAATTATACTTCCTTCTATGCCCTGTTGTTGGATAGTAAAAACTCCTAAAGTTACAAAACCCATATGAGAAACGGAAGAATAAGCTATTAATTTTTTCATATCTTCTTGCATTAACGCAATTAATGAAGTGACGATAATTGCAATAACACTTAAAGCATAAATTAAAGGTGTGAAAACTTCTGATGCAACTGGAAAAAGACCTAATGAAAATCTAATAAATCCATAGCCAGCCATTTTTAATAATATAGCTGCAAGTAAAACTGATCCTGCTGTAGGGGCTTCAACGTGTGCATCGGGTAACCAAGTATGGACAGGCCACATTGGTGTTTTAACTGCAAATGAACTAAAAAAAGCTAACCATAATAAATTTTGATATTTAGCATCAATTCCTAATTCGTATAGTTTGATGACGTCTGTAGTACCTGATATCCAGTAAATTGAAATAATTGCAACTAACATTAAAACTGAACCTAGTAAAGTATACAAAAAGAATTTAAATGCTGAATAAACTCTTCTAGGTCCACCCCAAATACCAATTATTAAAAACATAGGAATCAAACCTGCCTCAAAGAATAGATAAAAAACTACTAAATCAAGAGCACAAAAAACTCCTATCATAAAACTTTCCAATATTAATATTGCGATAAGAAAATCTCTTAATTTTTTTTTAACTGAGTTGTTTACTGAAATGATACAAAGTGGAGTAATAAACGTAGTTAATATGATAAATAAAATTGAAATACCATCAACTCCTACTTTATAATTAATAAACCCTTCGATCCAAGTTCTATCCTCAATAAATTGAAAATTAGATGTTGATTGATCGAAAGAAACCCATAAATAAATAGAGATTAAAAAATTTACAGATGTAGTAAAAAGAGAAACATATTTTGCTGTTGAATTGTTACCTTCTTTATCTTTGGTAAAGAATAAAAATAAAGCACCAATAGTGGGTAATAAAATTAAAGAAGATAAAATTGGGAAATTCATTATCTAACAATTAAAAAAGTTAATAAAGCTGAAAATCCTAATAGCATTACAAATGCATATTGATAAATAAAACCACTTTGAAATTTATTTGCTTTAATTGAACATTTTTTAATAAAGGATGAAATTCCATCAGGTCCAAATCCATCAATTAACTTTCCATCACAGAATTTCCATAGAAATAAGCCTAATTTTTTTGAGGGCTTGATTATTGTGGCCTCATAAAATTCATCAAAATACCACTTATTTATTAGAAATTTATATAAAGGCCTATTCATGTTTGCAATTTCTTCAGGTAATTTTTTATTTTTAACAAATAGATAAAAAGCTATTGGTATAGATATAAGCACTAAACAAGGTGTTAAAAGTAAAAACCAAGTAGGTGGATGTTCTTTACTAAGTGGTTCTAAAAATTTAATAGATTCTGCCCAAAAATAATTATCACCACCATGTCCTACAAATAAATCTTTAAATAAGAAACCAGCGAAAATTGCACCTATAGACAATATCACCAGAGGTATTAACATTACCAATGGTGACTCGTGTGTTTCTTCTATTTTGACGGCTTTATTATTATATTCTCCATGAAACGTTTTGAAAATTAATCGCCATGAATATATTGACGTTAAAAAAGCAGTAAAAATTCCAATACCAGCTGCATAATAACCTGTGGTATTTTCACTAAGATAAGCAAATTCTATAATAGCATCTTTAGAATAAAATCCTGATAAAAATGGAAATCCTGTAAGAGCAAGAGTTCCTATTATCATTAAAGCATAGGTGTAAGGTAATTTTTTCCAAACACCTCCCATATTATTTATATCTTGCTCATCTTTAAAAGCATGTATTACAGAACCAGAGCCTAGAAATAATAAAGCCTTAAAAAAAGCATGAGTAAATAAATGAAACATTGCAACATTGTAAGCACCTACACCTGCTGCAAAAAACATATATCCAAGCTGACTGCAAGTTGAGTAAGCAATAATTTTTTTTATATCTGTTTGAACTAATGCAACCGTTGCAGCAAAAAAAGCTGTTGTCATCCCTACAATTGTAATTAAGTTTAATATCAATGGCGAATACTCATAAATAGGTGAACATCTTACAACTAAAAAAAACGCCAGCCGTTACCATTGTAGCTGCATGAATTAAAGCTGATACAGGAGTTGGACCTTCCATTGCATCTGGCAACCAAGTATGAAGTAAAATCTGGGCAGATTTACCCATTGCACCTATGAATAAGAATAGGCAAATTAAATCTATAGCTTTAACTTTAAATCCTAAGAATGATAAGTTTTGATCTATTACAGTTGGAATTTGTTGAAATACTTCTGAGTAATTAACCGTTCCAAATAAATAAAAAATTAAAAATATCCCTAAGGCAAAACCAAAATCACCTACTCTATTCACTACAAATGCTTTAATTGCAGCTGCATTTGCACTTTCTTTTTTAAACCAAAAACCAATTAAAAAATAAGAACATAAACCAACACCTTCCCAACCAAAAAATAATTGTATAAAATTATCTGAAGTTACCAACATCAACATTGCAAACGTAAACAATGATAAATAAGCCATGAATCTAGGTTTGTGAGGATCGTGAGACATATAACCGATAGAATAAATATGAACTAAAGAGGAAACTGATGTCACTACAACTAGCATAACTGCTGATAATGGATCGATTAGCATTGACCAATTTACGTCAAGTGATCCTGAATTAATCCAAGTAGCGATTATAATATTTTCTTCATATTGATTAACAATTACTTGATATAAAACAAAAATAGATAACAGTGCTGATATTGATACAAGTAAACTGGTAACTATTTCAGAATTCCTGTCACCAATCATTTTACCAAAAAAACCAGAAATAATTGATGCTATTAAAGGAAGAAATAAAATTGAAGTTTCCATATTAGCCTTTCAATTTATCTATTTCTTCGACACGTATAGTTCCAGAGTTTCTGTAATAAACAACTATAATTGCCAGTCCAATAGCTGCTTCAGCTGCAGCTACTGTTAATATGAATAGTGTAAAGACTTGACCCGCTAGGTCACCTAGAAAAATAGAAAATGCTACTAAATTTATATTAACTGCAAGTAATATTAATTCAATACTCATTAATATTACAATAATATTTTTTCTATTAAGAAAAATTCCAATTATTCCAATCGAGAATATAATTGCTCCTAGTGTTAAATAATGTCCTAAACCAATTTCAGTCATCAATTTTAACTCCTTTATTGGTTTCAACTTCAACAATCTGAACCCCCTCAGATCTCTCTCTTGATATCTGTTTTAGATAACTTTGAGTTTTAACACCTTCTCTTTTTCTATAAGTTAAAACTATTGCACCAACCATAGCTACTAATAAAATCATTCCACTAATTTGGAAAACATGAATATAATCAGTGTATAAAATTTGACCAATTGAGTGAGTATTACTTAAATTAAAATCTGTCATTGAATTATTTAAATCAAATAAATCTGGTTTATATTTCCATCCACCAATAACAATTATTAATTCAAAAAATATAACAGTGCCTATGATTAATCCTACTGGAATATGTCCTGAACTTTGTTCTGAGGCAAACCACTGATTTTTTTGTTGAGCTACATTTAGCATCATCACAACAAACAAAAATAAAACTGCTACTGCCCCCACATAGACAATTAACATTATCATTCCTAAAAACTCAGCGCCTATCATAATAAACAAACATGAAATACTGATAAAATCTAAGATTAAGAAAAAAACAGAATGAACTGTATTTTTAGATGCAGTAACCATCACTGCAGATACAATTGCTATTAAAGAAAATAAATAAAAAAATATTGCATGAGCGATCATTAATTTATCTGTATGGATTATCAGCTTTAATATTTGCTGCTAAAACATTCTCCCATCTATCGCCATTATCTAATAGTTTTTCTTTTGTGTAATATAATTCTTCTCTCGTCTCTGTAGAGAATTCAAAATTTGGACCTTGAACAATTGCATCTACAGGACAGGATTCCTCACATAATCCACAGTAAATACACTTCATCATATCTATATCGTATCTAGTAGTTTTTCGACTTCCATCTACTCTAGCGGTTGACTCGATCGTGATTGCTTGGGCTGGACAAACTGCTTCACATAATTTGCACGCTATACATCTTTCCTCTCCATTTGGATATCTTCTGAGGGCATGTTCACCTCTAAAACGTGGGCTAATTTTACCTTTTTCAAAAGGATAATTGATCGTTTTTTTAGATTTAAACAATTCTTTAATTGCAATTAGTAAACCACCAAGAAAGTCAGTCATAAAAATTGTTTTTAAAAATCTTGATAATTTCATAATTAATTCGTTGGTAAAAGATTGAAATAAAATAAATAACTAGCAGTTAACACAACCCAGATTAAAGAAAAAGGTAAGAAAACTTTCCATCCAAGACGCATTAATTGATCGTATCTATATCTAGGAACAATAGCTTTAACTAAAGCAAATAAAATAAATAATAATAAAATTTTTAGTATTAACCAAATTGAACCTGGCACTAGAGTGAAAGGGTAAATTTCAACAGGGGGCATCCAGCCTCCTAAAAATAAAATCGCACCCATTGCACACATTAATAAAATATTTG
>QBYD01000027.1 GCA_003282975.1 Pelagibacteraceae bacterium AG-325-C10 | reverse complement strand
AGAGACAAGTAAATATGAAGAAGAAATCAAGAAGATGGAACAAGACAGATCTGATCTGGTTACCGCAATAGTTAAGTTAAAAGATAGTATTAATGAACTTAATCAAAAAGGGAGAGAAAGACTTATTGAGGCTTTTGAAAAAGTTAATAGAAAATTTAATGAAGTTTATACAAAACTATTCAACGGCGGAAATGCTAAGCTAGAACTAGTAGATTCAGATGACCCTTTAGAAGCCGGTTTAGAAATGCTTGTAAGCCCTCCTGGTAAAAGACTTCAATCCATAACTTTATTATCAGGTGGTGAGCAAGCTTTGACAGCTCTATCCTTAATCTTTGCAGTTTTTTTGACAAATCCATCCCCTCTTTGTGTATTAGATGAGGTTGATGCCCCTCTAGATGATGCAAATGTAACGAGATTCTGTAGCCTGCTTGAGGAACTAATTAAAATTACTAACACTAAATTTATCATTGTAACCCATCACGCGTTAACTATGTCTAAAATGAATAGGCTTTATGGGGTTACCATGCCAGAAAAAGGGATTAGTCAATTAGTTGCTGTTGATTTACAAAAAGCAGAGAGTATGGTTGCCTAATCTATACAAATGCCAAAAGATCCGTTTAAAACTCGCTTAGAGATTGCAAAAAATAAGCTTTCAAAGAAGAATTTATATAGTAAGAAGGATAATCCATCTTCAATAGGTACAGCTTTCAAATTAAGCACAGAATTAGTCTCAGCAGTAGCGGTAGGGACAATTATTGGGTTTATTTTTGACAAGACCTTTGGTACTAAACCCTGGTTTATATTAATATTTTTTTTTGTGGGAGTAGTTGCTGGGATTTCCAACGTGATTAAATCTGCAAAAAATATGCAAAAATAGATAGTTTTTATGGCCGCAAATCCGATGACCCAATTCAATGTTTATAGAATTGGACCAGAAATAAAAGTAGGAGCATTTGATATATCGTTCACTAACGCAAGTTTGTTTATGATTATTAGTACATTAGCAATTTTAATAATTTTTAATCTTGGATCAAAAAAAAATTCACTCTTGCCAAATAAAATTCAGTTACTAGCTGAGCTTAGTTACACATTTGTGTCTAAAATGATAAGTGATACAGCAGGTTTAAAAGCAAAACCTTATTTTGCATTTATTTTTTCTCTATTTATGTTTGTGCTTTTTTGCAATATGTTTGGAATGATACCTTACACTTTCACAGTTACTAGTCATATTATCGTAACATTTGTATTAGCTGCTTTTATCTTTATTGGGGTAACAGTTATAGGATTTATCAAACATGGTTTTGGCTATCTAAAATTATTTGTTCCTAGTGGAGTGCCCGCAGTGCTACTTCCGCTAATAGTTGTAATAGAAATTATTTCTTATTTAAGTAGACCGGTAAGTTTATCAGTTAGATTATTTGCTAATATGATGGCAGGTCATACAATGATGAAAGTTTTCGGAGGCTTTGTAATAAGTCTTGGAATAGTTGGTGGATGGCTTCCACTGAGTTTTTCGGTTGCATTAACTGGTTTGGAGATACTAGTTGCTTTTCTTCAAGCATATGTTTTTGCAATCTTAACCTGCATCTATTTAAATGATGCATTAAATTTACACCATTAATTAACATAGGAGGATATAATGGAATTAGAAGCAGCAAAAATGATCGGAGCAGGTTTAGCAGCAATTGCTTTAGCTGGTGCCGGTGTTGGTATCGGAATTATTTTCGGAAACTATTTGTCAGGAGCGATGAGAAATCCTTCTGCAGCTCAGAAACAATTTCCTAATTTGCTTTTAGGCTTTGCACTAGCAGAAGCAACAGGGTTATTTGGATTGGTAGTTGCATTAATCATTCTTTTTGCGTTTTAAATTTAATGATTAAAAAAATATATTTTCAGTCGACATTTTTTAGCTTCCTATTTTCTTTGGAAGCTTTTGCAGCTGAAAGCGGAGGTATGCCTCAATTAAATCCAGAATTTTGGGTTTCGCAAATCTTTTGGTTAACACTAACATTTGGAATTTTATATATTGTTTTGTCTAAACTTATACTTCCAAAAATTAGTAACAATCTGGAGACACGAAAATCCCAAATATTAGAAAATATTGAGGCTGCAGAAAAACAAAGAGAAGATAGTGAAACAAAGCTAAAAGAATACGAGGAAATTATCTCCAAAAGTAAACTGGAGGCTAAAAATATCTTCAATCAAGCAAGAGAAAAGGCATTAAAAGATATTAATGCGAAACGAGAGGTGCTTGATAAACAAATAGATGAAGAAATCAGTAAGGCAGAGAAAGAAATAAATACTTTGCGTAAAAGTGCTCCTGAAAAAATTAACACAATTGCAATTGAAACCTCATCTGACTTGATTCAAAAGCTTATTGGTGCTGAAGTGAATAATAGTAGTATTTCGGCAATAGTGGATGACTTTTCTAAACGAAATGGAGATAAATATTATGGCAATTGATGCAACTTTTTGGGTAGCTGTTTCATTTATAATTTTTTTTGGTGCTTTAATTTATTTAAAGATTCCGAAAAAAATTACTGAAATGTTGGATAAAATGATTTCAGACATCAAAAACGAAATTGATGAAAGTGAAAAATTAAGAACTGATGCAAAAACATTACTTGATAATGCTCAAAATAAACTAGATACAGCACAATCAGTTAGTAGTGAAATCTTAGAAGAAGCTAAAAAAGATTCTGATATATTGATAATTGAATTAAATGATAAATTTCATAAATCATCAGAAATCAAAAAGAATCTAGCTGAAAACAAAATTAGCCAAATGAAAGAGGCTGCTATTAAAGAAATAAAAGATGCGTCAATTAAAATTGCAGTAGACTCTGTTAAGAAGATTATTACAACATCAGTAGATAAATCAAAACTAGATGCAGTATTTCAAAAAAACTTAGACGAAACTAAAGAAGAGTTAAAAAAAATTAACTCATAAAATTCTTACATTTTTTCAAAAAAACTATAAATTATTAAAATGAATTCTATAGTTATTGGCGCAGGATTTGGTGGAATAGCAACCGCTCTAAGACTTAAAGCAAAAGGTCATAAAGTTACTATCATAGAAAAACATCCTGATCTAGGAGGAAGAGCTAGAGTTTTTAAAAAAGATGGTTTTGTATTTGATGGTGGACCAACAGTAATTACTGCCCCTTACTTAATTAATGAATTGTTTGAACTGTTTAAAAAAGATCCAAAAGATTATATCGAACTTTCACCACTAAAAATTTGGTATCAATTTATTTTTGAGGATAAGACTAAATTTAATTATTCTGGTGATGAAGACGAAATGAAAAGTCAAATAGAAAATTTGAATAAAGTAGATGTTAAGGGTTATGAAAAATTAGTAACATTTACAAAAAAAATTTTTGATAAGGGTTTTACGGAGTTAGCAGATGTTCCATTTGATAAACCATTTGTCATGCTTCAACAACTCCCAGCTTTATTAAAACTTAAAAGCTATAAATCAGTTTATTCACTAGTTTCTTCCTATATACAAAACGAAAAACTGAGAAGAATGTTAAGTATGCACCCTCTTTTGGTTGGTGGCAATCCTTTTACCACTACATCAATTTATGGATTAATTCTTTACTTGGAGAAAAAGTGGGGGATACATTATTCGATGGGTGGAACTGGTAATATAATTAAAGGTTTAGAGAAGTTAATGAATGAAGTTGGTGTAGAAATTATTAAAAATAGTGAAGTAAATAAGATTATTTTAGAAAAAAATAAAATTACTGGTGTTCAAATAAATAATCAAACTAATATTAACGCAAATAATGTAATATGTAATGCAGATCCCCCAGCAGTTTATGAAAAATTATTAAATAAAAACAAAAATAGCTCGTTTTTATTTAAATGGAAAAAAAAGAGAATGGAATATTCTATGGGACTATTTGTTTATTATTTTGGAACAAAGAAAAAATATGAAAATGTTGAACACCATACAATTAAATTTGGCAATAAATATAAAGAGCATCTGATAGATATTTTTGATAGAAAAAAATTAAATAATGACATAAGTTATTATCTTCATAGACCTTCAGCTACAGATCAATCAATGGCTCCAGACGGAAATGATTGTTTCTATGTCCTTGTGCCAGTTCCAAATAACCAATCAAAAATTAATTGGGATATAGAAGGTAAAAAAATGAAAAATTTAGTTATTGATAAAATGGAACAAGATTTAATGCCAAATCTTAGAGCTAATATCGTTTCTGATTTTTATTTAACTCCTGATTATTTTGAAAAGGAGCTTAACACAAAATATGGTTCAGGTTTCTCAATTCAACCGAAATTTACTCAATCAGCTTACTTTAGATTTCATAACAAATCTGAAATATATGACGGTCTATATTTTGTGGGTGCAGGAACACACCCTGGGGCAGGTGTTCCAGGAGTGTTATCATCTGCAAAAGTGTTAGATAAAATTTTATGATCCAAAATAAAAACTATTTATCAATTTATGCCAAATCATTTAATTGGGCAGGTTTTTTTTTACCAAAGCAAACTTACAAAAAATGTTCCTCTTTATATAACTTTTGTAGAGTTGTAGACAATATAGCAGACGATAAAAATTCTGTTGAATTAAAAGAAAGTGAATTCAATGAATTTAAAAATGACTTTATACAAAAAAATTATAACAACCCTGTTATTGAAAATATGTGGGACATAATTGATGAGTTTAGTATTTCATTGAAAGTTGTGAATGACTTATTTGATGGGATTAAATCTGATATTAAACAGACAGTAAAATTGAATTCGAAAAAAGAATTGTTAATTTATTCTTATAGGGTTGCTGGAACAGTAGGATTAATGATGGCAAAAATTTTAAAGGTAAATAAGAAAAGTTCTTTAAAATCAGCAATAGATTTAGGTATTGCAATGCAATTAACAAATATTTCAAGAGATGTAGTTGAAGATCTAAATAATGGCAGAGCATATATTAATGATGACTTTGATGATATAAAATCAACATTGAAACTTGCTGAAAAATTTTATGAAAGTTCATTTTACTCAATAAACGAAATTCCAATAAGATTTCGTTTTTCAATTTTAGTTGCCAGAAGAGTTTACAGAAAAATAGGATATAAAATTCTTAATAAGAAAAACTTAGAAAATTATAAGGCATCTGGTAAAATTTTTGTTTCAAATCTTGAAAAGATAATTGAAACTTTTTTTGCAATATTTGATTTAATTAAATTATTGTTAGCCAATAAAAATGATAATTATATTGAACACGATCATTTTTTAATAAGTGAGGAATTAAATCTTAATGAAAGAATTTGACTATATAATAAATGGTGGTGGATGCGCTGGTTTATCTCTAGCCTACGAATTAAACACTCATTCAGAATTATCTAATAAAACTTTGGCTATTATCGAAAATCGTGATGAATACAAAAAAGATAAAACATGGTCTTTTTGGAGAGTTTCATCTCATAACTTCGAAGATTGTGTGAAAAAAAATTGGACTAATTTTACAATTAATATCCCTCATCATACAAAACATATTGAATGCAAAAGTGCTCCTTATCAAACAATTGATAGTGGATTATTTTATAAAAAAATAATCAGTAATTTAGAACAAAATAATAACATTCATTTTTTTAAAGATATTAAAGAAATAAAAACTGAAAACTCTTTTATTTTTAATAGTGTTTGTAATGTTTTGGAAAATAAGGATAGTTTATGGCAACATTTTTCAGGAATTGAAATAGAGTCTGAAAAAGAGATTTTTGATGATGAGATATTTAATTTAATGGATTTTGATTGTGATCAGAAAAATAGCGTGCATTTTTTTTACACTTTACCTTATTCAAAAACTAAAGCATTAGTAGAAACTACTTGGATTTCTAATCTTAATGATCCCGCACTAAAAGATTATGATAACCAATTAAAAAATTATATTGAAAATAATTTAAAAATTAAAAACTATAAAATAAATTATAAAGAAACTGGTGCTATTCCTTTATTTCATCCTAAATATATTAAAAAATTAAACCAAATTGAAATTGGTACAGCGGGAGGAATGACTAGATTAAGCACTGGTTATACATTCTTAAATATTCAAGAACAAAGCAAATATATCAGACAAAATATAGAAAAAATAAGGGAAATAGAGTTATTTTCAATAAATAAAAAATATCAATTTTTAGATAACATTTTTTTAAAAGTTTTAAAAAAAAATCCAAAGGAAATGCCAAAAAT
>QBYD01000026.1 GCA_003282975.1 Pelagibacteraceae bacterium AG-325-C10 | reverse complement strand
TTATACGGTATACTTCAACTTCAAAAAAAAATTAGAAATAAAGGCTCATTCATTAGGTAACCATGATTAATTTAGAAGATTTAGAAAAAAAAATAAACTCAGAATTAACAACTAAGATTAATAGTACTGAGATTAAACACAATCAATTATATATCGAAACAGATAAGGATGATTTAATTGACGTAACTCTTTTTATTAAAACTAATCAAGACACAAAATTTAGACAACTTATTGATATAACTGTTGTTGATTACCCTGAGAACTCTCAAAGGTTTAAAATGGTATATCTCTTTTTAAGTCATGAATATAATCAACGAATTATTTTAAGCTATTCAATTAACGAAAATGAAATAATTCCATCATTAACAAGTATTTTTCCTGCTTCAAATTGGATGGAAAGAGAAGTTTATGATATGTACGGTGTATCATTTAAAGATCATCCTGACCTTAGAAGAATATTGACAGATTATGGATTTGAAGGTCATCCTTTAAGAAAAGATTTCCCATTAACTGGACATACTGAGGTTAGATACAGCGAAGATCAAAAAAAAGTAATCAATGAACCTGTTAAATTAGAACAAAATTATAGAAACTTTGATTACGAAAGTCCTTGGGAAGGAACAAAATATATTAAAGAAGAAATAGATATTAATGACAAAAAAAATTAAAAATTTAAATCTTAACTTTGGGCCACAACACCCTGCAGCCCACGGTGTACTTAGATTAATTTTGGAATTAGATGGGGAAGTAGTTGAAAAAGCTGATCCACATATTGGATTACTCCATAGAGGAACAGAAAAATTAATTGAAAATAAAACTTATATGCAAGCTGTACCTTATTTTGATCGACTTGATTATGTTGCCCCAATGAATCAAGAACATGCGTTTGCTCTAGCAGTGGAAAAAATATTAGAAATCGATGTTCCGATCAGAGCTCAATATATAAGAGTTATTTTTTGTGAAATTGGAAGAATTTTAAGCCATATTTTAAATGTTACTACTCAAGCACTTGATGTTGGTGCATTAACACCATCATTGTGGGGTTTTGAGGAAAGAGAAACGTTAATGTCTTTTTACGAAAGAGCTTCAGGTTCAAGATTGCATGCAAATTATTTTAGAGCTGGTGGCGTTCACCAAGATTTACCTCATGGATTAGAAAATGATATCAGAAAATTTTGTCAAACTTTCCCAAAAATAATTGATGACCTTGAGAGTTTGTTAACTGATAATAGAATTTTCAAACAAAGAAATGTTGATATAGGCATTGTTACCAAGGAAGATGCTCTTGATTATTCATTTTCTGGAGTGATGATAAGGGGCTCAGGTGTACCTTGGGATCTGAGAAAATCACAGCCTTATGATTGTTATGATCAGTTAGATTTTAAAATTCCAGTTGGAAAGAGTGGTGATTGTTACGATAGATATTTGTGCAGAATTGAGGAAATGAAAGAGAGTGTCTCTATAATAAAACAATGTTTATCTAAAATGGAAAAAGGACCAATCAAATCGTTAGATGGAAAAATTAGTCCACCTGCTAAAAAAGATATTAAACAATCTATGGAAGCTTTAATTCATCATTTTAAACTTTTTACAGAAGGATATAGAGTTCCAAAAGATGAAATTTATACTGCAGTAGAAGCTCCAAAAGGTGAATTCGGTGTATATTTAATCTCTGATGGTTCGAGTAAACCTTATAAATGTAAAATTAGAGCTCCAGGTTTTTCACATCTTCAATCTATGGATTATCTCATAAAAGGTCATATGTTGGCTGATGTTCCAGCGGTACTTGGTTCATTAGATATAGTTTTTGGTGAGGTAGATAGATGAGCTTAAGAAGACCAGCAAAAGATCAACCAGAAAATTTTGAATTTAATTCATCATCTTTAGAAGAGGCTAATACCATTGTTTCAAAATATCCAAAAGGCAAACAACAAAGTGCTGTAATGGCTCTACTTTACATAGCGCAAAGACAAAACAATAATTGGATACCTTTAGCAGCCATGAAGTACATCGCAAAATTTTTAGACATGCCGTATATAAAAGTTTATGAGGTAGCAACTTTTTATACTATGTATAATTTATCTCCTGTAGGAAAATATTTTATTCAAGTATGCACCACAACTCCATGTATGATCAGAGGTGCAAATCATCTAGTTGACGCCTGTAAAGAAAAAATTTCTGAGAATGAGTGTGAGTTGTCAAACGACAAAAGCTGCTCTTGGATGGAAGTAGAGTGTCTAGGAGCTTGTGTTAATGCTCCAATGATGCAAATCAATGACGATTATTATGAAGATCTTGATAAAGAAAAAACGATAAAAATATTAGAAAAGATTTTAAAAGGTGAAACACCTAAACCAGGTTCTTATAGAGGAAGAGTTAATAATGAGCCTGAAAACAATAGAAAAACACTAATGGATTATAAAAATGCTTAAAGACAAAGATAGAATTTTTCAGAATTTGTACAATGATTTAGGTCCAGATTTGTCTTCATCTCAAAAAAGGGGAGACTGGACAAATACAAAAGAGCTTATAGAAAAAGGAAGAGATTGGATTATTAATGAAGTGAAAACTTCTCAATTGCGAGGAAGAGGTGGAGCAGGATTTCCAACAGGAATTAAATGGTCTTTTGCGCCAAAAGAAGTAGGATCAAGACCACATTATCTGGTAATCAATGGCGATGAGTCTGAACCAGGAACATGTAAAGATAGAGATATTCTAAGATTTGAACCTCATAAATTAATAGAAGGATGTTTAATAGCAGCTTATGCTGTTCAAGCTCACGTTTGTTATATTTATATTAGAGGTGAATATTTTATAGATGGCCAAAAACTTCAAGCAGCGATCGATGAAGCTTACAAAAAAAAATTGATTGGTAAAAACGCAGCTGGAACTGGATGGGATTTAGATATTTATATTCATTATGGTGCTGGAGCCTATATTTGTGGAGAAGAGACTGCATTATTAGAGAGTTTGGAAGGAAAAAAAGGGCAACCTAGATTAAAACCTCCTTTTCCTGCTTTAATTGGCCTTTATGGATGTCCAACAATTTTAAATAACGTTGAAACGATTGCTGTTGTTCCAACAATTCTCAGAAGAGGAGGTAAATGGTTTGCATCACTTGGAAGAGAAAAAAATACAGGTACTAAGATTTTTTGTATTTCTGGAAATGTGAATAATCCATGTAATGTTGAGGAAGAAATGAATATTCCCTTAAAAGAGTTAATAGAAGTTCATGCAGGTGGTGTTATTGGTGGATGGGATAATTTACAAGCTGTAATTCCTGGTGGATCTTCAATGCCGCTAATTCCTAAAAACAAATGTGAAACATTAACAATGGATTTTGATTCATTAATGGCTGAAAAAAGTGGATTAGGTACTGCAGGTATAGTTGTGATTAATAAAGACCAGGACATAATTAAATGTATGGCTAGAATTGCAAGATTTTATAAACATGAAAGTTGTGGCCAGTGCACACCTTGCAGAGAAGGATCTGGATGGATGTGGCGTATGCTTGAGCGCATGGCAAAAGGTGAAGCTACAAAAGATGAAGTTGAAATGTTAGGTGATGTAACAAATCAAATTGCTGGTCATACAATTTGTGCGTTTGGTGAAGGATCATCATGGCCAGTTCAAGGCCTTCTAAGACACTTTAAAAAAGAGATTGAGGAAAGAAATAATTTAGATCTTATTGTTGAGAAAAAAAATACAATTCCATACTTAGTTGATCAACATTTACTGGATAAAAAAAATGCTTAAACTTAAAGTAAATAATATTGACATAGAAGTAGAAGAGGGCCTTACAGTTCTTCAGGCTTGCGAAAAAGCTGGAGTTGAAATCCCAAGATTTTGCTATCACGAAAAATTATCTATAGCTGGAAATTGTAGGATGTGTTTAGTTGAAATGGAAAAGTCTCCTAAGCCAGTGGCCTCGTGTGCTATGCCCGCAGCTGATGGAATGAATATCAAAACTAACACAGCTTTTGTAGAAAAAGCAAGAAAAGGTGTGATGGAGTTTTTATTAGCTAATCACCCTTTAGATTGTCCAGTTTGTGATCAAGGGGGAGAGTGTGATCTTCAGGATCAATCTATGTTTTATGGAGTAGATAAATCAAGATTTAAAGAGAACAAAAGAGCTGTCCCTGAAAAAAATATGGGTCCATTAATCAAAACTCAAATGACAAGATGTATTCATTGTACAAGATGTGTGAGATTTGCAACTGAAGTAGCTGGTGTACCTGAAATTGGAGCGATTGGAAGAGGTGAAGATATGCAAATAACAACTTATTTAGAACAATCTATGCAATCTGAACTTTCTGCTAATGTAGTAGATTTATGTCCTGTAGGGGCCTTAACATCAAAACCATATGTTTTTGAAGCAAGACCTTGGGAGCTTAAAAAAACAGAGACTATAGATGTGATGGATGCAATCGGATCTAATATAAGAGTGGATACATATGACTGGGAGGTAAAAAGAATTTTACCAATTATAAACGAAGATATTAATGAAGAATGGATTTCAGATAAAACAAGATATGCTTGTGATGGTTTACTTCATCAAAGATTAGATACACCTTTTATAAAATACAATAGAAAATTTGAAAAAGCCTCTTGGAATGAAGTTTATAAGATTATTAAATCAAAGTTAGAGAATACCTTAAAAGAAAAAATTTGTGGATTTGTTGGAGATTTAACAAATATGGAGACAAGTTATATTTTTAAGGAATTTTTTGACAGAACATTAGATATTGATAATTATGAATCTAGGTCAGACAACCGATATTTAAACTTAAATGAAAGAGAAAATTATTTATTTAATTCATCAATAAATGGCATTGAAGATTCAGATTTAATTTTTTTAATTGGCACAAATCCTAGATACGAAGCAACAATATTAAATGCAAGAATTAGAAAATCATATTTAAAAAATGAAACTAAAATAATTTCTTTAAATGAATTAGGTGATTTGACTTATCCTTATGAAAGTTTAGATGGCCAAACTCAAACTTTAAAAGAAATTTTTGATGATAATCATGAAATTTCAAATCTTATATTAAGTGCAAGTAAACCAATGATAGTTTTAGGTGAGTCTTTCTTAAATCTTAGTTCTTCAAAATATCTCTTTAGAAAAATTAAAAAATTTCTTTTAGAAAATGACAAAATAAATAATGATTGGAATTCATTAAACACATTGTCTTGTGATGCTGCAACAGTGGGTAATTATGATCTTAAATTAATTAATAATGATAAAGATTTATTAAAGGATTTGAAAGATCATAAATTTGAAATTGTTTATCTAATTGGACAAGATAATTTGAACTTTGAAAAAAAAGATGAATTTATTATTTATCAAGGAAGTCATGGTGACAAGGGAGCAGAATTAGCTGATATTATTTTGCCAGGTTCTGCATACACAGAACAAGATGGTTACTTCACAAATTTAGAGGGTAAAATACAAAAAGCTTATAAAGCCTCATATCCCCCTGGTGAATCAAAAGAAGATTGGTCAATTATCAATGAAATCGCAGAATTTATGAATGACCGAAAATTATTTAATGATAAGGAAGAATTAGAAAGCAGTATGTTTAACTACCTTAACTTACAAAATGAAAAATCTTTCGATACAAAAAATATTGAAGAAAATGACGATGCAAATCAATTTAAGAGTGAAACATTAAAAATTAAAATTAAAGACTATTATTTTTCTAATGTTATAGCTAGATCTTCAAAAACGATGATTGAGTGCAACAACTCAAAATTAAACTTTAAATCTACAGGCACAGAAGGATAACATGGAATATATAAATATTGTCTTTCAGGAAGTTTATAAAATTTTATTTTTATTAGTTCCAGTTCTCGTGTCTGTTGCTATGATAGTTTGGCTTGATAGAAGGGTATGGGCTTTTGTGCAAAAAAGACAAGGTCCTAATGTAGTTGGTCCATTTGGCTTATTACAATCACTTGCAGATGCCCTAAAATATATTTTTAAAGAAATTATTATTCCATCAAGTTCAAATAAAATAATCTTTATTTTAGCTCCAATTGTAACAATGACATTAGCTTTAATAGCTTGGGCTGTAATACCTTTTAGTGCAACACAAGTTTTAGCTGATATTAATGTTGGTATACTTTACTTGTTTGCTGTCTCATCATTAGGAGTTTATGGAATTATTATGGGTGGATGGGCGTCTAATTCTAAATATCCTTTTCTTGGCGCAATCAGATCTGCAGCCCAAATGGTATCTTACGAAGTGTCAATAGGAGTTATTATTATAAATGTTTTACTTTGCGTAGGATCTTTAAATTT
>QBYD01000025.1 GCA_003282975.1 Pelagibacteraceae bacterium AG-325-C10 | reverse complement strand
TTTAATTGGGTGGAAAACAATAGATATTTATCAAAACACTAATATTACTTACCTTTCTTCAATAGAAACAAATAAAGAGATTACAAAAAATTTATTTAAAATTCCAAGTCAAAACTAAATTAATATAGTTTCAGATTTAAAAATTTTCATACCTCTTGCAATATAATTTTTTAAAGCATTTTTATGATCTAAGGAACAAGTATGAACCCACACTCTATTTGTTTTATTTTTAAAAGATATTTTTATTGCTTGTGATAATAAATATGAACCTAGTTTTTTATTCTGAAATTCTTCTAATAATCCAAAATAAGCAATCTCTACTTCTTTTTCATTACTATGAAATATTAATTCAAAAAAACCTGCTAGATCATTTTGATATTTCAAGATATAAGTTCTTACTTTTTTACTGGAAACATAATCTATCCATTGAGCTTCTGCCCATATCAATCGGTCAGTCCATTTGTGCTTCTTGCCTATATTTTTGTAAAAAAATTTATTTAATTGAAAGTTAGCTGGTTCTAATAAATTTAAAGAGCAATCTTTATTGGGTTTAATAACCTCATTAAGATCTTTAATTGAATTAATCTCTAAATAATTTCTTTCAACTTCTTCTGTCACTCGACCATTTTTCCGACTTTTTCACCCCCAAACAAATGAAAGTGTAAATGCGGAACCTCTTGACCACCATGATCACTTATGTTGGCTAATGCTCTGTAGCCTTTGCCGATTTGTGTTGAAATTCCTAGCTTTTTTGCTACTATATTAATACCCTTAATCAATCCAACCATCTCTTCTGATGAAGCCTTTAAACTAAAATCATCAAGATCTATATATTTCCCTTTTGGAATAACTAATGCATGTATCTTTTTTTGAGGATTAATGTCGTGAAATGATAAAACAAAATCATCTTCGTAAATTTTATTGCAAGGAATTTCTCCACGTAAAATTTTTGCAAAAATATTGTTATCATCATAACTCATTTTTTTCTATTTTCTAATTCTTGCATTACTTCTTCAATTTTTACATCATTAGCTTCTAGATACATTAGTAGATGATAAAAAACATCAGCAGCCTCATGTATTTTATTTGTATCTTCTTCTATAGCTTCAATTAATTCATTAACTTCTTCTAAAACTTTTGCTTTACTCAATGCTTTATCTGTCAGTAGTTTGTTTGTATAAGACCCGTCCACAGGTTCTAATTTTCTCTCCCGTGCAAGTTTTATCAAATTTTCTAATGTACTAAGCATATTAAATTCTAACAGGAATTCCTTTTGAATCCAAATATTCCTTAGCCTCTTTCACTGAGTATTTTCCATAGTGAAATATAGATGCAGCTAAAACGGCACTAGCATTTCCTAATTTTATTCCATCTACTAAATGATCAAGATTGCCAACTCCACCGGAAGCAATAACTGGGATATTCACTTTAGAGGATATCTCTGACATTAAAGCAATATCATAACCTGCTTGAGTACCATCTCTATCCATTGAAGTTACTAATAGCTCTCCTGCCCCACCATCTTCCATTTTTTTTGCAAATTCTATAGCGTCGATTCCTGTTTTATTTCTTCCACCATGAGTAAAAATTTCCCATTTATCAGCATTTTTTTTTGCATCAATTGCAACCACAATGCATTGAGATCCAAATTTTTTTGAGCTCTCTAAAACAACTTCTGAATTTTGAACCGCCGCTGTATTAATTGATACTTTGTCGGCCCCACAGTTTAATAATTTATTGATATCATCAATACTTCTAACTCCACCTCCTACTGTTAACGGAACAAAACATTTCTTTGAAGTTTTCTCCACTACATCGTAGATAGTATCTCTGTTTTCATTTGAAGCTGTAATATCTAAAAAGCAAATTTCATCTGCTCCACCATCACTGTAAATTTTAGCTTGCTCAACAGGATCACCAGCATCCTTTAAATCAACAAAGTTAATACCTTTTACAACTCTTCCATTTTTAACATCTAAACAGGGTATTACTCTATTTTTAAGCATTTAATTCCTTGGCTAATTCATCTAATTTAATATCTCCATCATATATAGCTTTTCCAACTATAATACCTTCAATGTTATTATTGTTTAATTCTTTGGCTTTTTTAATATCATCTATTGAAGACACGCCACCTGAAATGATTACTGGACTATTGGATATTTCTGCCACCTTGGAGGTTTCATTAAAATTTGGACTTTGCTTCATGCCATCTCGATTAATATCAGTATAAATCAGCCTGCTTACACCAAAATCATTTACTTCTTTTAAATAATCCAATGTCTGTTGATTAGAATTTTCTTTCCATCCAGATACAGATAGATATCCATCTTTTGCATCTAGGCCTAAGGCAATTTTATTTGGAAATTTTATACATGCTTCTTTTAAAAAACTTTTGTCTTTAATGGCTGCACTTCCTAAAATAACTTTTTCTACGCCAGCATCAGTGTATTTTTGAATACTTTCAAAGTTTCTTACTCCTCCACCAATTTCGATTTTGAGATCAAATTTAGCAACTATTTCTTGAATAATATCCAAACTAACTGTTTCGCCAGTTAAAGCCCCATCCAAATCAACTATATGTAGGTTTTTAAAACCATGATCTTTATATTTACTTGCTTGTTCAATAGGAGACATTTCATATTCAGTTTTATTTTCAAAATCTCCTTTGACCAACCTTACACATTTTCTATCTTTAATATCTATTGCTGGAAAAATTTTCATTTATAATTTTATAAAGTTATTAATTATTTTTAATCCAACTTTATCACTTTTTTCAGGATGAAACTGAGTTCCAAAAATATTTTCATTTTCAACTGAGCAAACAATATTTGATGAATAATCTGTTGTTGCAGAAATTACGCTTTTATCCTCAGGTATAAATTCATAACTATGCACGAAATACATATGAGAATTATTTTCTATATCTCTAAATATTTTACTTTCTTTAACAATATTTATTTCGTTCCAACCAATATGAGGAAGTTTATACTTTCCGTTGTAATTATCTATTTTTAAGACTTTTCCTGAAATCCAACCCAAACCTTTAGTTTCTTTTTCTTCGTAACCAATATCTGCAAACATTTGTAATCCAACACAAATTCCAAATAGAGGTTTTTTTTTACCAGTTACAAAATCATTTAATGTATCAACTAAACCCTCGATACTGTTAAGAGCATCAACACAACTTTTGAATGAGCCTTGACCTGGTAAAACTATTTTATCGCTAGATTTAATTTTGTTTAAATCTGAAGTTACCTTAATGTTAACTTTATCTTTAGCAACTTCCTGAAAAGAGTTTATGACTGAGCTTATATTTCCAGAATTATAATCAACAATTGTGACATTCATTAAACTTATAGTGAGCCTTTAGTAGATGGAATGCCTTTTTTATTTCTAGGATCCATCTCTAAAGCATCCCTTAAGGATCTCGCCAAACCTTTATAGCAAGATTCAATAATATGATGACTGTTGTCCCCATAAATATTTTCAACGTGTAAAGTAATACCAGCAGATTGTGAAAAAGCTTGAAACCATTCTTTAAATAATTCTGTATCCATCTCACCAAGTTTCTCAACTTTTAATTTTACTTTCCAAATTAAGTAAGGTCTGTTTGAAACATCAATTGCTACTCTTGTCAAAGTTTCATCCATTGGAATTACTCTATGTGCATAACGTTTAATACCAACAAATTTTTTAGCTGCTTTTTTTAAAGCTTCTCCAATTGCAATTCCTGTGTCTTCAGTAGTGTGATGAAGATCGATGTGAGTATCTCCTTTAGCTTTAACTTTTAGATCAATTAAAGAATGCTTCGATAATTGTTCAAGCATATGATCTAAAAAACCTATACCAGTGTCGATTTGATATTTGCCTTTTCCATCAATATTAACTTCAACATTGATGTTGGTTTCTTTAGTTTTACGAGATACTTTTCCTTTTCTTGCCATATAATTTAAGAGGTATACATATATAATCTTGTTATATCAATATCCGTATGAACACTTGAAGTATCAAAAATAGTTACCATTTATTGAATATGACAACAATTGTTTTAATCAGAAAAAATAATGAAGTAGTGGTGGCTGGAGATGGTCAAGTAAGTATGGGAAATACTGTGGTTAAAAGTACTGCCTCAAAGGTTAGAAAAATTGAAAAAAGAGATGTGGTAGCTGGATTTGCAGGATCAACTGCTGATGCTTTAACATTATTTGAGAGATTAGAAGCTAAAATAGAAAAACATGCAGGAAATTTATCAAGAGCAGCTGTTGAATTAGCAAAAGATTGGCGAACTGATAAATATTTAAGAAGATTAGAAGCTCTTATGGCGATTGGAGACAAAGAGAACAGTTATATTATTTCAGGAACTGGAGATGTTTTGGAACCCGAGGGCGATGTAATAGGGATAGGATCAGGTGGAAACTATGCTCTAGCAGCTGGAAAAGTTTTAATGGAAACTGATATGAGTGCAGAAGAAGTTGCGAAAAAAGCTATTAAAGTTGCATCAGAAATTTGCGTTTTCACAAATGATAATATTAAAGTTTTAAAAATATAATGAAAAATTTAAACGTAACACCTCTGGTTCAAAAAGATAAAAATACCAAAGAAGAGAGCTCGTTAGTAAGCTCCTTATCTCCAAGGGAAATTGTATCAGAATTAGATAGATTTGTTGTAGGACAAAACAAAGCAAAAAAAGCAGTCGCTGTTGCTTTAAGAAATAGATGGCGAAGACAAGCACTTACAGGTGAAATGAAAAATGAAGTTTTACCAAAAAATATTCTTATGATTGGACCAACAGGAGTTGGTAAAACAGAAATTTCAAGAAGACTATCAAAATTAGCTGAAGCACCATTTGTAAAAGTAGAAGCTACAAGGTTTACTGAAGTTGGTTATGTTGGAAGAGATGTAGAACAAATAGTTAGAGACCTAATTGAAATTGCCATCTCAATGGAAAAAGTCAAAATGAGAAAAGAAGTTCATGCCCAAGCTCAAAAAGCAGCTGAGGAAAAAGTTTTAGATGCATTGGTTGGTAAAAAAGCCAGCCTTGCAACTCGAGAAAGCTTTAGAAAAAGACTTCGAAATGGCGATCTTGATGATAATGAAATTGAAATAGCTGTTAGCGATACTGGATCTGGTAACACTTCTTTTGAAATACCAGGAATGCCTGGGGCAAATGTTGGGATGATTAACATTGGTGAAATGATTGGAAAATCAATGGGTAATAAAGAAAAAAAGAAGAAAATGACAGTAAAAGAATCTCATGAAATTTTAATAAATGATGAGTCTGATAAATTAATAGAACAAGATAAAATTGTTAAAGCTGCAAAATTATCAACTGAAAATAATGGAATCGTTTTCTTAGATGAAATAGATAAAATTTCAGCGAGAACAGATCGTGTTGGTGGCGATGTATCTCGTGAAGGTGTACAGAGAGATTTATTACCATTAATAGAAGGTACTACTGTTAACACTAAACATGGTCCAATTAAAACAGACCACATTTTATTTATAGCATCGGGAGCATTCCAACTTGCAAAACCATCTGATCTGCTTCCTGAGCTTCAGGGAAGGTTACCTATAAGAGTTGAGCTAGAAGCATTGACCAGTGAGGATTTTAAAAGAATTTTAAGAGAGCCTGACTTTAGTTTAATCAAGCAATATGTTGCTCTGTTAAAAACAGAAAATGTAGAACTTGAATTTTCAGATGATGGAATAGACGCGATTGCTTATATTGCATCTGAAGTTAATACCACAGTTGAAAATATTGGAGCTAGAAGACTTCATACAATTATTGAAAAAATTTTAGATGAGATTAGTTTTACAGCTACTGACAGGTCTGGTGAAAAAATTATTATCAATAAAGAATATATTGATAAAAACTTAGATAATTTAATTAAAGATACCGACCTTTCAAAATTTATTTTATAGATTTGTTTTTTTTTAAATAAATATAAAAAGCTCCCGCACCACCATCCTCAATTTTTGCATCTTGCATTTCATGAATAATTTTCATTAAATTTTGATTATTTGAAATAAATTCAGGAACAGAATATTTAAGAATACTTAGATTTTTAGAAACATAAGGATCTTTTTCATTTTGAGAGTGAAGACCTTTACCAGTCACAACTATCAATTTATTTATTCCATCCTCATAAGATTTAGTTATAAAATTTTCAATAGATTCATTTGCTTCTTCAAGTGTATATCCGTGTAAGTCGATAGATTTAATTTTTAGGGACGTTTTTCTTTGAAATTTATTATCTTTATTGGGCAGCTTTTCATCACCAGATATAAATTTTTCCCAAACTTTTTTATCTTTGTCTGAGATATTATCAGTCAATTAAGTTAAAGTATTTACAAGTTGCCAGTTTGGGTTTGGCGAAGTTACATCCCTTGAAAAGACCCAGGTGTCATATATTTTTTTAATTTTTTCTGGATCACCAGAAATAATTTTTTTATCTTTATCCTTAATGCAGGTAATTACTTCTGCAATAAAGTCCACTGTAACATTTAAAATTTTATCAATCTTTTTATGTTCTTTAATAATAGCTGAATTAACACCTATAAAAGTAATTTCAGCATAATGCCCTCTTTCGCTTCTATCTTTTAATGCATGATTAAATTGATCATAAATTTCTTTATTTAAAAGAGGTTTGCTTGTTGTTAGCTTATTATCATTGTCACTAAAATCAGTGATTATAGTTTCATAAGCTATTTTTGCACCTTTAATAAATTCTTTCTGAGCATTTTCATCAAAAATTTCATTATTAACTGGAGCTTGTTTCGCAACAGCTTCTTTTAAAATTTTATCAAATTGCGGAGGGGCTTTTCCCTCGAATCCAGTTCTTTTTCCAAGTATTCCTCTTAATCTTAAAAAAATAAACCCAGCAATCATTGCTAAGAGAATAATATCTATGTATTCGAAGCTGTAACTCATGACCTTATAGTAATTACTATGTTGATTAATTTCAACTAGCAATTTAGATTACGGACAAATGAACCCAATTTTATTATCTATAATACTAATACCTATTATTGAGATTTACCTTTTTATTAAAATTGGATCACAAATTAGTGCGATAACTACAATTTTGTTAATATTTATAACAGCTGTGGTTGGTGTTTATTATGCAAAATACGAGGGTCTAAACACTCTCAAGGCCGGATTTTTACAATTAAGTAGAAACGAAGCTCCTGCATATGAAATAATTTCAGGAGCTGCAATTGCTTTTGCAGCAATATTATTAATTATTCCTGGTTTTGGGACTGATATTTTTGGATTTTTATTAATTTTTCCAATTAGTAGAAAATTTTTTTTTAGTAAATTTGCAAAGAAATTTAGTCATAAGAAAGAAAAAAATAATTTTATAGATGGAGACTTTGAAGATATAGAGGATGAAAATGACAAAAAATTATAAAATTCTAGGAAAATTTATTAAAGACATGTCTAGCGAAACACCAGATGTAGAAACCTATATTTTTGTTAAAGATTTTATTTCTAAATATCAGCTTAACATAGATATAAAATCAAAAGCATTAAAAAATAAAATGGTTGAAGTAAACACAATATTAAAATTTGAGGACAAAGATAAAAATGAAAAAAAATCATACTTTGAAATTAATTTTGCAACAATCATAAAAGTAAACGATGAAGTAAAAGAAAAAAAAGAATTAGAGAAAATTATATTGTGTGATGTTCAGGTTGAAATATATCCAGATCTCGAAAAATCATTTTTAAATCTTATAAATAATTCTGGTTTCCCAGGAATTAAATTTGAAAAAAAGATCAATTTTGAAGAACTTTATAAGCAAAGATTTAATTAAAAATAATTTTTTTTTAAATGATTTTTTAAATATTCATTGTGTTTAAGAATTTCATCTTCACTGGGTTTTATTACTTTTTTAAAATATGAAATTTTAGAACTATTTTGATTATCTATTTCTATATCCAGATTTTGAAAATTTAAAGTTGGTTCTTTTTGATCAATTAAATTAATATAAACTTTTGCCAATAAATCACAGTCAATTAACGCTGTGTGTTGTGTTCTAATTGAATTGTCTATTCTATATCTTTTACAAAGAGCATCTAAACTGACAGGAGAGCCCGGAAACTTATCTCTAGCTAAAATTAATGTATCTACTATCTCATTATTTATCTTTTTTTTTCCAAGTATAGAAAGTTCATTATTTAAGTGACCCAAATCAAACTCTGCATTATGAATTATTAATCTTTTATCTTTAATAAAATTAAGAAACTGATCACCAATATCGTTAAATTTTTTTTGTTTAGACAAAAATTCATCTGTGTAACCATGTACTTCTAAAGCCTTTTCAGAAACTTTTCTCTCTGGGTTTAGATAACAATGAAATCTATTTTTAGTTGGTATTAAATTATCTAATTCAATACATCCAATTTCAACTATTCTGTGTCCCTCTTTAACTGATATGCCCGTTGTTTCTGTATCTAATACTACTTCTTTCATTTAAATTATTTTTTTTAGAACATTTTTAATTTCGATTTTAACAGATTCTTTTTTAAAATCATTTTTAATAATAAAATGGGATTTTTTTTTTTTATAATTAGAAGATAGTTGAATATC
>QBYD01000024.1 GCA_003282975.1 Pelagibacteraceae bacterium AG-325-C10 | reverse complement strand
ATTTACCGATAAATTTACTAAGAATAAATTGAATTATAAGGTGCAATTTAAAACAAATTAGAGGAGATATTTACAATAATTGTTTGAATGCTTAAAAGTGTTTAATATCAATGTTTTTTAAAGTTCTATTTAAACAAATTTAAATTTTCAATATGTTTTCACAAGATTTAAGACCAAAATTAATTAAAAAAATTGGATTTTTTATAGCTACAAAAACCATTGTTATTGTTTATAAATAGAGCAATGCAGTCTGAGAATATATGGTTTAAACGGCCATAGAGCACCTTATTTTAAGCAATGATCGATATCTAGTACAACTGAAGGGTGCATAATACCATTTATGGGAAAAAGCATGAAAATAGCTTAAAAGTGTTTATTAAAGCGGTAAATTCAAGAGGCTAGTGTATAAAAATGCTATTTAATTAAGATTTTTTCCAACTTCAGTAATCGCCTTTTTTGCTGCAGACCACCTTTCCCTGAATAGCCACCAAGGCTGCCATCAGATCTTATTACTCTATGACAAGGTATTTTAGGAGGATAGGGGTTTTTGGCTACAGCATTAGCAACTGCCCTGAAAGCTTTTGGTTTTCTTATGGCTTTAGCAACTTCCAGATAAGTTTTAACTTTTCCCCTGGGTATTTTCATCAAGTAATTCCACACTTTTAACTGAAATTTAGTCCCTTTTAAGTTCATAGAGTTCAAAACCTGTATTATTAGCTATTTTATCATATAATTTTTTTGCCTTTTCATTTGAAGAGTGGGTGATCCAACGAATTCCATCCCAATTATTAGCTTTAGATAAGGATTTCAGATGACTGATAAGCTTTTGAGCAATTTTTTGACCTCTAAATTCTGGCTCTACAAACAAATCGTCTAAAAAACCAATGTATTGGCCCTTAATTGGCCTTGGCATTGTTCTATAATGAGCAATACCAACGATTTTACCCTCAAATTCATAACAAATTGCACTAACATCATGAGTTTCATTATGGATCCATTCCCAAAGTGTATCTAAAATCTCTTTATTCATTGCGACTTCGTAAAATTTAGCGTATCCACAATATAACTTTATCCAATTTTTCTTATCTTTACGCTCTAATTTTCTAATCATTTTGTTTAATTTTAGATGTTAAATTATTGATATTATTATGTAAACCATCTAAATCCCTCAAACATAGCTAGACCATATAGTGAATGTCTGATTAAAAAAACTAAAGATATTTTTGCTGGGTTTTCAGTATTTGAAGCTAAGAAACCCTGACCTGTAAAAGGCAAAAATATCAATAATGGTGCCAATGTAGTAGTAGCCCCAAAAATTAGCCCTGAAAAATAAGACATATTAGCCCCAATCATTATAAAGATAAAATAATAAATAACTGCCCAACATAATGATATATAATAATGGAAAATCCACCCAAGTAAGATTTCGTATTTAAATTTGGGCATATCAATAATTTTAGGATTATAAAAAATTCCATTTTTAATCATATAATAAGTCCATCTTCCTACAATTCCCCATGAAGGCTCTGGAATTCCAATCAATTTTAAGAGATATCCCAGAATGTCAAGAATTATGCATGAGAATATACCTGCAACTACAATACTTAAAATATCATTCATTGTAAATTCTTATCAAATTTCAAAATATAAACTTTAAAAAATTAACTATTGACATTAAAAACATATAATATATTATTTCCGATAATTAATGGTTATCGGAAAATATGAATAATTTAATAACTGATATTAAAAGTTTAGAATTAGAAACAATTAAGAACTTAAGAAATTCTAAATCAACTAATACACTCAGAGCTTATCAATCTGATTATAATGATTTTTCACTATTTTGCTCAAAAAATGGTTTTCAGGCAATGCCAACCGAACCAAAAATATTATCATTATATATAACTCATCTAGCTTCTTATTCTAAATTCAGCACCTTAAAAAGGCGATTGGCTTCAATCAGCATTATACACAAAACAAAAGGTCATTATATTGATACGAAACATCCTATAATAGTCGAAAATTTAATGGGTATTAAAAGAACCAATGGAAGTAATCAAAAAGGTAAAAAACCATTATTAATTAATGATTTAAAATTATTAATTCAAGCAATAGATGAATCTCAAGAGAAAAATATTAGGAAAATTCGAGACAAAGCTTTGGTTTTAATTGGGTTTGCAGGAGGTTTTAGAAGATCAGAGTTAGTTGATATTGAATATGAAGATATAGAGTTTGTTGAAGAGGGAGTTAAAATCTTTGTAAAAAGATCAAAAACTGATCAATCTGGTGAAGGTATGATTAAAGCAATCCCCTACTTTGAAAATATAAATTTCTGCCCTGTAAAAGCTTTGAATAAATGGGTCGTGGAAGCTCAATTAAAGGATGGTAAAATTTTTAATATATCTGATAAAAATGTTGCTCTAATAATTAAGAAGTACGCAAATTATGCAGGTTTAGATGCTCACAGATATGCCGGACATAGTCTAAGATCTGGTTTTGCAACATCAACAGCTGAATCAGGTGCAGAAGAGCGTAATATTATGGCAATGACAGGACACAAATCAACTGAAATGGTTAGAAGATACATTAAAGAAGCTAATTTATTTAAAAATAATGCTTTAAATAAAATTAAAATTTAAAAATTTGTTGATTATATTTGACTTAGCAGATTAAAGGCAACTTCATCCCATTTTTTTGTTCCTCTCAATTTGATTAAATTATTTCGAAGATCTTTCCATAAATTCTCATCATTAAATATTTTTAAAGTATAATCAGCAAATTCTTCAGGGGTTTTAGCAATAAAACCAGTAATACCATGCTCCACTCTTTCAGACAGTGATCCAATACCCAAAGTTACTATGGGAATACACAGTTCTCTAGCCTCTTCTGCCGCTATACAATAAAGCTCACCTTTATGACCTGGAACTAATAAAACTTTGGATTTAAGAAGATCTTGTATCATTAACTTTTTATCTCCAAAATTTCTCTCAAAAATATTATAATCATTATTTATAAGTTCACTTGGTGTTGAATACAATTTTATAGATTTATTTTTAGGAAATATATCTTTTATCCATAATTTAATTAATAGATCTAAATTTCTATCTCTTCTTGATGTAAATATAGCTCTATTTTCAATTAAGTTTTCATCTAATTTTGCTTCTAAAAAAAGTGGATCTACTGCCCATTCCAAATTAATTGTACCAAACAGTTTTAATAAATAATTACGGTTTTCTTTATGATATTTACCCAAAAGGACTATTTTTGGTTTATATTTTAAGTAGCTGAATAATTGGCCTTTGCGAATAAATTTTTCTATAGTTTGTATACTATGTGAAAAAGCAACATATTTTTTAGCGATAATATTATCAAAAAGTCTTATATCATTATTTGTAAACGCAACATCATATACTGAATTTTTATTTAAACTTCTTAGATTAAACCATTTTACATTATCTCTAATACAATCATTTTCAATATTATTAAAGACCTCAACTTTGTTACCTAATTTGGATAATTCATTAGATAAATGAATAATTGCATTTTCCCCACCTCTAATAAGTTTTGAATTCAAATCATTTGCTGTGTAAGGAATGTGTGAGTTATCCAAAAAACAAATTTTCATCTAAATAAAACTGTTTTTTTTCCTAGGGATATATCAATTATATATTTTGAAATTTTATTTCCATCAAAAAGTTTGAAATATTTTGCTTTACCATTTTTTGCAATATTTTTTCTTAATCTATCATTTTTACTATAAAAAATAATTTTAGAGGCTAAATCATTTACATTATTATAGAAAATAACCTCATTATTATTAAAAAAATCATTAAATTGAGTTTTTCTATCAATAAATGTAAGTAAACCATTACCTAAAATTGATGCAATTCTATTACTAGAATAATATTTTGTAGGATTTCCTCTGCTTAAATTTAATCCCATTTTTGAGTTAATTAATGAAATATTAAAATCATTGCCCCATATTGGTTGTTTATTTGAAAAACCATAGAAGTCATACTTAATATTTGGAATTTTTTTAACAAGTTTATCTAAAAATTCTACTCTTTTATCTTCCACACCTTTTTTTAAAACAGCTCTGTTTACACCATGACTCATTGCATAAAAAAGATCTTTTTGGGGATTCATTTTAAAAACATCAAAACATTCAATATTTTGATCAACTGGAATAAAGAAAAAATGAAAATTACTTTTATTTTGTAATTCGTTGCTTAAAATAGAGGGGTCTGTTGTTATAAAATTATGATCTACAAAATTTGAGTATAAATTAATGTTAGCAATGTTCTGTTTTGAATAATCTAAGCCACGCATGACAGGGTCTTCATTCCATTGCGAAATGATCAAGTTTTTATTGTTATTCTTTATTTCGTGCAGAGTACTTAAGTCAATATTTTTAGTATGTCCAAAAAATAATAAATCAGGATTATAGTTTTTAAATGTTTCTAATAAAAAATTCTGAAATTTATTTTTATTAGATATTAGATTAAAAGATCTATTTATTTTGATGAAATCTCGATCACTAATTTCTAAAACATCGTGATTATTTCTAATAAAACCATTAGTAAATTTTTTACCTAATGAAATATTGTATAATCTATGATTTAATTTTAGTCCTTGATTGTAAATATTAATAATTTTTAATCTATTTTTTGAAAAATTAAGATTAAATTTTGGAAAGATGCTTTCCCTCATTTGATCGATAACTTTAGTATTTTTTTCTATTGTATGTTTAATATTATTTCTGCTTAATTTTTGCAAATATCTTCTTTTTTCTTTATTTTGGATTAATTTTTTTAATTCTTTGTAAAGGTTAAACTCATCATTTTTTTTAAGAATAACCGCATAGTCTGTTGTTTCAGCCAAACCTCCTCTATTTGAAATAATTGTAGCGCAACCACATGAGCTTGATTCTAGGGCGGTTCTACCAAATGGTTCTTCCCATCTTGACGGAACAACTGAAATTTCAGATTTATTTAATAATTCTAAAGTTTTTTTATGGGTTAGAAAACCTAATTCATTATGATTTTTGTGATTAATATAAATACTTCTTCTATCTTCGTCTCCAATGGAATATGCAGTCCATTGAGGAAATTCATCTAATATTCTTATAATTGAATTTTTAAAAATATCATAACCCTTTGAATGATTTAATTTTCCTACAAAAGTAATAAATTTAGATTTTTTGATAATATGTTGTCTGTTTACACTAGGATAAATGACTTCTGTTTTTGTTGAAAGTTTTTCATCTAAATTAGAAAAAAATCTTTTCTTAACCCATTCACTAACAAAAATTATTTTATCAACATTTTTTAATATTAATAGTCTTTCATTAGTTGATTTTGAACCTTTCATTGATAAGGGATCATTGTGAAAATAAAAGATAAATTTACATTTTATCTTATTTATAAGATTAAATAAAATTAATGGTCTATTATGAATTTCAACTATATCAAAATTTTTATTATTGATTTCTTTAATCAACTTTAAACTATATTCTTTTGTAGAGCTTTTTAGTTTTGAATCAAGATTTTTAAGATTTATATTTATATAATTATTAGTTAAATAATTTTTAGAATTTGTATTACCATAAATAAAAATATTTTTTTTAAATTTAGATCCTTTATAAAATTCGGAAACCCATAGTGAGGCAGCTGATGCATTTTCTAAAGTATAGCTTTCTTTGTAGGGTAAAATAGTAGCTATATTATATTTTTTTTTTAAAATCATTTAATAATCTCAATCTCTCACTTCTATCTTTTTTTAATTTGTATTCAAATGAAAGGGCATTATTTTTTGAGTAAAATCTTCTTTTATAAACAACTTCCCATTTATATCCTTTGGTTGATTTAGCGCCTAAATTTGAATTGTGATTATCAAGTCTTTTTTGAAGATTATTTGTATATCCTACGTATGATTTATTTAGATATCCTTTAATGGTTTTAATTAAGTAAACATAGTAAACCATAGTATTATCAACAAATTTGGCGGTCCCTGGGGGAATCGAACCCCCCTTTGCAGGATGAAAACCAGCTGTCCTAACCGATAGACGAAGGGACCACGAAGTGATCTTTTATTTTAAAAGTTTATATTTATCAAGTCTAATTAAGTTCAATAAAAAGATCTTTAATATTTAATTGTAAAACCTTATTATTATTCCAATAATTTTCATGAATTTGAGCAATTACATGAACATTTTTTTTATAAGTTAAAAGATACTTGCCAAGTTGTGTATTAAATGAATTAAAGCATATCGATTTAATAGATTTACCTATTTTAGGTTTAAAAATAACACCAATATGTTTATTATAAACAGCTTTTACTTTAACAATTCTTAAATTTTTAATTAAAAAAGTAGGCTTCGGATTACCGTTACCAAAAGGTCCTATTTTATTAATTTCATTTGTAAAATCCTTATTGATTGCACTGGATGAAATTTCTGCATCATAGACATTATTCATATTTAGTTTTTTAGTTTTTATTGCAAAATCTTTTAAAATAAAATCTTCTAATTCTTTAAGTTTATACTTTTTCATTAAAAAACCAGCTGCCATGTTATGTCCTCCGCCGTTTTCAACTAATTTTTTATCTTTTAGTTTTTTGATTACATTGCCAATATTATAATTAATTGTAGATCTAGCTGATCCTTTTAATTTGTTTTGTGATGCCGTTATTACGATTGATGGTTTATTAAAATAATCTTTTAACCTAGAAGCGATAATTCCAATAAGACCTTCTTTAATTTTTGAACTATAATATATAACAACATCTTTATTTTCTTTTTCTAATTTTTCAAAATCAATTTCATTTAAAATTTTATTTTCAATATCTTTTCTAATTTTATTAAGTTTAATTAATTTTAATGATTTTTTCTTAACAGTGTGAAGATCTTCAGAAATTAATAAATCAGCTGAAATTTTTGAGCTAGATATTCTACCACCTGAATTAATTATTGGACCAATAAAAAATCCTAAATCTTCAATTGTAAGATTATTTCTTTTTTCACATAATTCATATAAGGTTTTAAAGATAACGTTATTTTTAATCTTAAAATTTTTGAGGAGATTTATAGATATGTATCTATTAATTTTTCTTAATGGCATTACATCACAGACTAAAGCCAACAAAACATATATTAAATAATTGGAAAGATTAAATGATGATTTAATCTTTTTAATCATTATTTCTAAAAAGAAATAAGTTAGAGTTGTTGCACAGTAATAATCTTTAGATAGATTATTAATATTCTTTTTAGGATTGATAAGAACATTAGTTTTTGGATATGGTTTATCTATTTCATGATGATCTATTATTATCGATTTAATTTTGTTAGAATTTAAATAATCTATAGATTGATTAGATGTAGATCCACAATCAACCATTATTATTAATTTAGGTTTTTTTAGAATTAATTTTTTGAATATTGAATTACTTGGACCATATCCATCTTGCTCTCTATCAGGTATATAAAAAAAATAAGGATGTTTTATATAATCAAAAAATTTAGCTAGCAAAGATGTTGCTGCTGTTCCATCAACATCATAATCACCAAAAATACAAACAAGTTCTTTTTTATTGATACTTCTTTCTAAAAGTGAAGTGGCATCAATGAAATCTTTATCTTTTTTAAATTCATTTACGATAATAGAGTGATTTTCAATACTGTAAATTTCATTGTAATCAAAATTTCTAGAAATTATTAATTTTGAAATAATTTCACTAAAATTAAAATCTTGTTTAATTTTTTCTATGGAATTTTTATTAACTTTTTTCTCAATCCATTTTTTTCCTGTAACAGATATCATTCATTAATAAGATTAATCTTTTTAACTATCTTTTTAAAATTTAAGCTTTTATGAGTAACTAACGTTTCAGATATAATTTCATTATTATTAAATCTAATACCATTTAAAATTTTACTGTTAGTAATTCCTGTAGCACAAAAAATTGAGTCGCCCTTAACTATTTCTTTTAATTCATACTTTTTATTAAGATCATCAATTCCCATTTTTTTTGCCTCTTGAATATCTTGATTATTATCAAATATAAACCTTCCTTGAAAATGACAATCAAAGGCGTCTAGTGCAGATGCAGCCAATACTCCTTCTGGTCCCCCGCCAATTCCAAGAAATATGTCAACATCATATTTTGAATCAGAAACATAAAGAGCCCCAAGCACATCACCATCTGTGATTAATTTAATTTTGACATTTAAATCTTTAAGTTGATCAATTATTTTTTTATGCCTTGGTCTATCCAAAATACAAGCAGTGATAGATGATATGTCTTTATTTTTAAAATCAGATAAATTTCTAATATTTTTTTCTATTGTAAAATCTAAATCAATCAAACCTTTGTCAATTTTACCTGTTGCAATTTTATTCATATAAGTTTCAGGAGCATTGAAAAGATTATTTTTTTCAGCAATAGCTAATACAGCTATACCACCTGGTAGGTTGTTTGCTACAAAGTTTGTCCCCTCCACAGGATCTACAGCTATGTCTAATGAAGGGCCATTTTTGTTTCCAAGAATTTCACCTGTATATAACAAAGGTGCCTCATCAAGCTTACCTTCTCCAATAACTACTTCTCCTACCATATCGATTTTATTTAGTTCGGTTCTCATTGAGTCAACAGCAGCTTGATCAGCAGCATTTTTATCATTTTTGCCCACTAAATGAGATGCTGCACTAGCTGCTTTTATTGTAACATTAACAAATTGATCAACAAATTTTTTATTTAATGTCATTAAATTTTTTCATCAATAAAATCATCTTGATTAATTTTTGACTCAAATTCTCTTAATCGTTTATAAACACTTGCTAACTCAATAATTGTTGGCCAGGCTTTAAGAATATATTGCATTGAACCTTCTACCCTTCCAAAAGCTCTTATAATTTGTTGCATGACTCCTAAAGTTACAGCTCCTGCTACAATTGCTGGAGCTAAAAATACATAAGCAGATAATACATTTGCTTGTAAATATGCAATTCTACCAATATTAAAATATAAATACCTAATATAGCTTAAAAAATGAATTTCTCTTACACCATTAAAAAGTTCTTCAATTGATTTTGGCCTTACTGATCCGTCGTCTTCCGCTACTACTAATATCTTTCGATAAGCAGCTTCT
>QBYD01000023.1 GCA_003282975.1 Pelagibacteraceae bacterium AG-325-C10 | reverse complement strand
AGAAAAGATTTAAAAAAGATGATGCATTCGATCAAATTATAAAAGATAGATTTTTAAATGATTATGAACTTGCAAGTCAAAATGAATATGATGATTGGCAAGATCAACCAATGAGTGCTCTAGCATTAGTTATTCTTTTTGATCAGTTTTCTAGAAATATGTTTAGAAATGATAAAAAAGCTTTTGCACAAGATCATAAAACAAGACTAATTGTAAACGATGCAGTTTATGCTGGTTATCTTGAAGCAATGAATGAAAGCCAAAGGTTCTTCATGATTTTACCTCTTATTCATAGTGAAGAGATAACTGATCATGATATGGCATATTATTTATTGAATAAATATTTAAGAGAGCACGAAGGATATGTTCAAATTAAAAAATTTTGGCAAGATCACACTAAAGCTATACGTCAATTCCACAGATATCCTCATAGAAATAAAATTCTTGGAAGAGAGTCAACTGAAGAGGAAATCGCATATTTAAATGGACCAAATTCATCTTGGTAAAAAATGAATTTAAAATTTGTTTATAAAATCATTAACAACGATGAATTGAAAAAAGCTAAATTATCTGGAACTTATTCAGGGTCCTCTAAAGATATTGAGGATGGCTATATTCATTTTTCAGGTCAAGATCAAGTTGAGGGAACTCTCCAAAAATATTTTAAAGGACAACAAAACTTAATATTACTTAAAGTAGAAACTTTAAATTTAGATCATTTAGTTTGGGAGCAAGCGTCAGATGGTAATTTTTTTCCTCATTTATATTCTCCACTTGATTTAGCTAATGTAGCCCATGAATATGAAATTATTTTACAAGATGATGGAAATCACAAATTACCAGACAGTTACTAATCTGCACTTCCCAACAAATTTACCATCAAAACACCAGCAATAATTAATGCTAAACCTATTAATGAATATAAGTTTGGTATCTGATTAAATCTAAATATACCGACAATCACTGTCGCAATGATTGTTAAACCTGCAAATGACGCATAAGTAATCCCCATTGGAATATTTTTCATTACCATTGAGAGCGCATACATACACATTACAATTGTAATTCCTGTAATAATACTTGGAAAGAGGAGGGTAAATCCTTCAGCACTTTTAGCAAAACTGTTTGAAGTTACTCCTAAAATTACTGCTAAACCTAAAAATAAATATGAACTAATAAGACTCATACTGTAATTTAAATGAATTTTGTTGAAATATATAGAATTATTTAAGTGACCACTTGATAGCATCTTCCATTCGATCATCTCCCCAAAAGAGTTCATTTTTTACAATAAAAGATGGACTACCAAATATTTTGTTTTCTCGTGCTGAATTAGTATTTTCAGAATATTTGTTTTCAATATCAGATGATTTTGCCTCAGAAATAATCTTATCTTTATCAAGGTTTAATTCTTTACAAACTTCAGAAATACTTGGTTCTATTGCTGGTTCTTTGCTTTCTTGGAACCATTTTTTATAAGTTGAAATAATAAATTTTTCTCCCCAACCTTTTTCCAAACCAAGAATTGCAATTTGATTAGCTAAATCAAATTCAGATAATGGATACGGAACAGGTGTTTTTGCAAAAAAACCATATTCTTCTGCACGTCTTTCAATATCCCTCCACATGTAATTAACTTTATTCATCTTATCTTTTGGAAATGGGATATTATTCATTTCCTTCATAATTACTCTAACTGAAAATGGTTTCCAATTAAATTTAACTTGATGTTTTTTTTCAACATCAAGTATTCTTGTGACAGATAGATAGGTATAAGTACTTCCTATCGAGAAATAGAAATCTATACCACTCACTTATTTTGGTATTTTTGTAGCGCCTGTTTCAAGTGAAATCATTTTTCCATCCTGATATTTAAATACAGCCATTACCGCCTCTGTATTTCCATCGTTAAATGTAACAAATGCGTGCTCAACACCAATTTCATCATTTTCAAAAATTACTCTTATTTTATCTCTTTTAATATCACCACTCATAGCCCATTTAATTACATCTTCTTTTCTTAAAACATTACCTGATGCATGCATTGTAAATTTATAATCATCGTGTAAAATTTCATTCATTGCAGCCTCATCTTTAGCTTCCATAGCCGCATTATATTTTGCTAATATTGACATATTTTTTTTCCTTTAAGCGTTATAATCCATGACATCATCAGTACACTCAGTAAATTGATGAGGTTCAAAGAAATCATTCATAGATTCTAGTTGTTTATTAATTGCATCTGGATCAGTTCCTTTCCACCAACAAAACATAGTCAAAGTTTCACCTGGTGTATTCCAAGTCATTTGACACTTAGCAGTTTCACCTGTCATTGACTTAACGATTTCTTCCATTTTCATTGATGCTACAACTTCACCCATTTTAGCTTTAGCTTCTTTAGATTTAAACGTATGCGTTACCATGAAATTTTTCATTATTTATCCTTCTTGTTTTTTAGTTAAATCATAGATCGTGTAGTTGTCTAAAACCTCATCCATGATGGGTTTAGATACTTCAGTTCCCTCAATAAATTTATGTAAAGCAGGTTCATCAGTACAAAATATTTTAAACATTACTGTGCTTTTATCAGGGGTTACTGTTCCAATTGTTTTTTCAACTATAGCAACTTTTTCTCTTTCAGCTAAACCCTCCGGTGATTGCATAAACCCCATAAATTTTTCAAACATACCTTCTTTTAATTTAGCTACTACTAACATTTCTTTTTCCATATTTTTCCTCTTTTCTTTATTAATATAAAGTTTGAACAACCTTATTTACTCTTTCTTTTCCATTAGGGATCATTCCTTCTAAAAAGGTATGACAATCATCTGTCTTTAATTTATCATATTTTGAACCATAATATTTATCTACTGCTTTATTTACTCCTTCATCCCAAATTTTTTCAGGAACACCAGTTTCAAGAGCATATGCTTTTAAAACTTTAACTGAAGCCATTGATTTTTCTTTCATACTGTATTCAAATGTTTCACCTGAGGGTAAAAAGTAATTAGCCATATAGATACCACTACAATCCCAAGCTTTAGATTTATTAGTATCACTCATTTCTGCGTAAGCAGTAAATGAAAAAAACATACTAATAATTATTAATATTATTTTATTCATAATTAATTCTCCTGCTATTTAATATTTATACTCACCAGACATTTGGTTCATTGAAGTTGAAAATCCTGGTGCTTTAGATTTTAAGTTTTGTCTACTTGAAAAACCTGTGCCAGTTATTTTTTCGTATTTTCCAGTTCCTTTTATAATTTCAAAAGTACCAGTTCCGCCAACTCCACCAGTTCCTTCACCTACATATTTCATATAAACGCTTTCACCATCAAATAAATCAAATCTACACATACCAGTTTCATCTGAAAATTTACCAGCTTGTAAAGTTAATCCTCCAATACAATGCATTGTTGATTTATGAAATATACTATCAGGATTTTCATCTGCTAAACCAGCAATTCCATCATAAGTTACTGACATATCACCTTTACCAGCATTCATGACATTTACTTTCCATGCGCCCATACCACTAGCATTAAATTTTCCTGAAGTATGTCCATCTGCAAAAGATACAGTTGTTATTAAACTTAAAATTATAGTTACTATTATTTTTTTCATTTTTATTTTCCTTTCTTTTTATTCGCTAAAAATGATTCTAATTTCATCTTGAATAGTTCCTTCAACAGCTACTTTTTTTAATTGTTTTTGAAGACTTTGATATTTTTTATCAGCCGACATTTTTGCATCAGCTTCATCACTTCCTTCAAACATAGGACCAATAACTGTCTCTCTGATTGTTCTAGGGTCACCACCAATTTGAAATGAAAAATAAATACCATATTTTGGGAAATATTTTTTTCTAACCTTTGCTAATCCTTTACCAATCTCCATAGCTTTCCCTAAGCTATCGTCTTTAACTCTCATTGTTCTTGTGTAAATTGCTTGCATTAGTTTTTCTCCAAAATATAATTTTTATCTATTTGTTCATTATTACAGCAGTGCTAAAATTACATTATTGATATGCAATTTTGTGAACTGTTAAGAATGATTACTATTACTATTCTAAACTAGAATAATAAATAATAACTACAAATATGATTATTTGACGCTTAAATTGGCTAATTACAACCAAGTGGGGAAAGGAAGACCTTTTTCCTCCAAAAATTTCTTATTAAACATTTTTGAGGAATATTTATCACTTCGGTCACATAAAATTGTTACAATCGTCTTTCCTGGACCAAGCTCTTTACCAAGTCTAATTGCACCTGCAATATTTACTCCACAGCTTGTACCTAAGCTTAAACCTTCATTTTGAATTAGATCATAAAGAATAGGCAAAGACTCGTGATCATCAATAGAATATGCGTTATCAATTTGAGCTTTTCCAAAATTTTTTGTTATTCTACTTGAACCAATGCCTTCTGTAATTGATCCACCCTCAGATTTTAATTCACCTTTTTTAATGTAATTACAAAGTGCTGATCCACTTGGGTCTGATAGATAAATTTTAATATCTTTATTTTTTTCCTTAAGAGCATTACTTACCCCTGAAATTGTTCCTCCTGTTCCTGATGAACATACAAAGCCATCTATCTTACCTTCAGTTTGTTCCCAAATCTCTTGACCCGTACTCTCATAATGACCTTTAGCGTTTGCAGTATTGTCAAATTGGTTAGCCCAAATTACTCCGTTATTATTTGAGGACTTAAGTTCATCTGCTAGTCTTGATGCAACTTTAATATAATTATTGTCATCTTTATAAGGTTTTGCTGGAACTAATCTTAACTCTGCACCTAAATTTTTTAACAAATCTTTCTTTTCTTGGGTTTGATTATCATTCATTACAATGATTGTCTTATATCCCAATGAATTTCCTAGAAGACCCAAACCAATTCCTGTATTTCCAGCAGTACCCTCAACAACTATACCACCTTTTGAAATTAATTTTTTTTCTTGTGCATCTTTTATTAAAGCAAGCGCTGCTCTATCTTTTACCGATCCCCCTGGATTTAAAAATTCAGCTTTTCCATAAATGTTACATCCAGTAATTTCAGACGCTGCTTTAAGTTTTATTAGAGGAGTATTTCCTATTGATTCGATAAAATTATTTTTTGTATTTTTCATTAATCTTTTTCTTCATCAGTCACAGCATAAGGTTTAAATCCTTTTGAAGCATCCCCAACTCTTTTCGCTGGAATTCCAGCCATGACAGATTTTTCAGGAACATTTTTTGTAACTACTGAGTTAGATCCAATTAAAGAATTTTTACCTATAGTAATTGGGCCTAATATTTGAGCTCCTGAACCAACAACAACGTTATCTTCTAATGTTGGATGTCTTTTCATATTTCTTTGATCATTAGAATTAATACTTGGTGCAATTCCACCTAAGGTTACATTATGATAAATAGTAACATTATTAGCGATTTTAGATGTTTCACCAATTACAACTCCCATACCATGATCGATAAATAAATTTTTTCCAATATTTGCTCTAGGATGAATTTCTATTCCAGTTAAAAACCTTGAAAATTGTGATATTATTCGAGCAATTAAGTCGAATTTTGCAACTGAAAAAAAATTTGCAATTCTGTAAAAAAAAACTGCTTTAACACCTGGGTAAGTTAAAATTAAACTTAGTTTAGATTTTGCCGCAGGATCGCGATCAATTATTGATTGTAAAAATTCACTCATATTTATTTGCTAACTTGATATTTAATTAATGAGATATATAGTGACTAAATCTAGTTATTAAAGGAGTAATTATGTACAGAAATACAAACTGTTTTCATTTAGCGATACCATGCGGTGATTTAGAAACAGCAAAAAAATTTTATAGCGAGACCTTAGGATGTAGATTAGACAATTCTGCTCAAGAATGGGCTGATGTTGATTTTTGGGGTAATGAATTAACTCTTCACGCAAGTGAACATAAACTTGATAATGAAAGACATGACGTTGATATGGGAAATGTTTCAGTTCCACATTTTGGAGTTCATCTATCAAGAAAAGATTTTGATACTTTAAAAAATAGACTTAAGGATAATGGTACCAAATATTATGATGAGCCATATCTAAGGTTTAAAGGCACAAAATATGAGCAAGAAACATTTTTTGTGAAAGACCCTAATGAAAATGTTTTAGAAATCAAAACTTTAACGAATAATCCTGACTAGTTTTTCATTTTTTAATGAAAAAAAAAATTGATGCTTATAGTGAAACTTTGTTTCACTTGATGCATTTTCGTAACAGACAGTACATAGATTCTAAATTAATGATTGGTATTGATTATGAAACTTTTATGATCATGTCTTGTATTGGGTCTCATTATATAAAGCATAATACTAAAGAGGGAAGTAATTGGGATAGTCTGTGGGAACAAACAAGATCAAAAAAAATTGATAAATTATACACGGATAAAAAACTTACTATTTTTGCACTAGCAAATATAATGCGACTTCCAAAGGAGACAGTTAGAAGAAAAGTTGGAATTTTAATAAAAAAAAAACTCATCAACTATTCAAGAAAAGATGGTTTGCTTCCTACTGATAAAGTTGAAGAAGCAATAAAACCTTTTGCAATTAAAGAATTAAATGAACTCTCTCTATTTCTGAAAGCATTAAAAAAACATAATACGCTTAACCAACTTTTGGATTTTAAAGATTAGCTTTTATTTTCTTTTTAAGACGTATTCTTTTTGTTTTGACTAAATAATTATATCTTGCTAATTTTTATTATAAATATTAGTCTACAAAAAATATGCCAGTAAATTATAAAGCCATTGCTAAAAAATTAAAATTTGAAGGACGAGCATTTATTAATGGAAAATATGTAAATGCAATTGATGGAAAAAAATTTGAAACTATAAATCCTGCTACGGGACAAAAACTTTGTACTGTTGCGAAATGTAATCATAAGGACGTTGATTTAGCAGTAAAAGTTTCAAGAAAAGCTTTTAATAGCGGTGTTTGGTCAAGAAGTTCACCCGAACATAGAAAAGAGATTTTATTAAAATTTGCTGATTTACTTAGAAAACATGGAGATGAAAATTCTGTTTTAGAATGTGTTGATACAGGAAAATTAATAGCAGACTGTATTAATGAAGTAGCAAATGATGCACCAATGCATTTTCAGTGGTATGGAGAATTAATTGATAAAGTCTTTGGAAAAGTTGGTCCAACAGAGCCATCGATAACAAGTTTAATAGTTAAAGAGCCTATAGGAGTTGTGGCTGGAATTGTTCCTTGGAACTTTCCATTAATGATGGCTGTTTGGAAAATGGCACCAGCATTAGCAGCTGGTTGTTCAGTAATTATTAAGCCAGCTGAAGATACTCCACTGACAGCTATAAGAGTTGCTAAAATTGCACAAGAAGCTGGGATACCAGATGGAGTTTTAAATGTGTTGCCAGGATATGGTGATGTTGGAGAAGCTCTCGGTAGACATAAAGATGTTGATGCAGTTTCTTTTACAGGTTCAACTGAAGTCGGTGGTTATTTTCTTAAATATTCAAGTGAAAGCAATTTAAAACCTGTTGCACTTGAGATGGGAGGAAAAAGTCCATTTATAGTTTTAGAAGATGCTAAAATTAATGATGAATTAATTGATAATGCAATTAATTCAGCTTTTTGGAATGGTGGTCAAAACTGTTCAGCAAATATGAGACAGATTGTTCATAAAAAAGTAAAAGATGAATTTTTAGATAAAGTTTCTAAAAAAGTAAAAAAATTAAAAGTAGGCGATCCATTAAATTTAAAATCAAATATGGGTTCTATGATTTCAAAGGGACACTTACAAACTGTTGATGGATATATTCAAAAAGGAATTGATGAAGGTGCAAAACTTTTATTAGGTGGAGTTTCAAATAATAAGCAAAAAGGATTTTATGCAAAACCAACTTTATTTGATGGGTTGAAAGAAAATATGACTATTGCACAGGAAGAAATTTTTGGACCTGTACTTGGTGTTCTAACAGTTAAAAACGATGAAGAAGCCTTAAAGGTTGCTAGTAATTCGAAATATGGATTGCATGCTAGTGTATTTACTCAAGACATAGATAGAGCTTTTCATTTAGCAAAAAGTCTACCTTGTGGAACAGTATCAGTTAACACTTTTTCTGAAGGAGACATTAAAACTCCATTTGGAGGCTATAAACAATCTGGATCATTATCTAGAGACCAAGGTACCGAAGCACTTAATTCTTTTCTTCAAACAAAAACTATTTGGATTAGTCACTCATAAGTATATAATTTCTAAATGGACTTTAACCATTTTTTAACAAGCTATATGCCAGATCCAAATGTTGGATCAAAAGTACATTTTCAAAATATGATTGAACAATCTATTTTGGCAGAAAAGCTAGGTTATAAAAAAGTATCTATACCAGAACATCATTTAATAAACTTACTAATGATGCCATCACCATTACAAATGGCAGTTAAAATAGCTTCATTAACAAAAAATATTTCAATTTCAACTAGTGTAGCAGTTTTACCTTTACATGATATGAGAACGTATGCTGGCGAAGTCGCAACAGCAGATATTTTAACTGATGGAAGATTGATCTTAGGTGTTGCAAGAGGAGCTTTTCCATGGGAAATGAAAAGATTAGGCACACCAATCGAACATTCAAAAGAAAAGTTTACTGAATCTTTAGAAGTTCTTCAAAAGCTACTTAGTGAGGAAGAAGTTTCTTTTAGTGGTAAATATTATAATTTTGAAGCTTTAACAATTATGCCTAGACCAATCACACAACCCATCCCAATTATGATAGCTGCGATGGATCCTAACAGTATTAAAAATGCAGCATTGAGAGGATTTCATGTTCAATCAACGGTACTATCTGGAACAAAAGAGCTTTTGATGGAAAGAGTTAATGCATTTAGAGATGGATGTAAAGAATTAGGTGAAAAAGGAAAATTACAAAAACTTTCTATGCAAAGAATGATGTTTGTTGCAAAAGATGAAAAAGATGCAGAGAAAAAAAATAAACTTGCTTATGAATACTATAAACGTTTTGACAATATGTTTACAGGACCTGGAAAAGTTAAAAATGGGAACATAATACCATTACCTAGAAAACAAAGCTTTGAAGAAATGAAAGAAAATTTACTTATTTGTCCAATTAATGAATTAATTGATAAACTAAGCATTTATGCAGAAGCTGGGGTAGATGAATTTATCATTAGCTCAAGTTTTGGACAGGAACAAAATGAAACTATAGAATCAATGCATAAAATTAGTGAAGAGATAATTCCATATTTTAAAAATTCAAAAAATCAAGTTGCTTAAAATTTAATGTCTGAAGCGGTAGATTGTGATTATTCAATTCAAGGCTCTGGACCAGCTTTATTTTTATCTCACGGAATAGGAGCAGCAAAAAATGCTTGGCGTTTCCTTTTACCTGAATTATCAAAACATTTTACGGTAGTTACTTATGATCTTAGAGGTCATGGAAACTCTCCAGTTACTAATAAAAATTTTTCTTTAGATGATTTAGTTTTAGATTTAGAAAAGATAAGAGAAAAAATAAAAATTGATAAAGCTCATTTTGCCGGTCATTCATTAGGAGGGATGATAGCTCCTGCGTACGCAATAAAATTTCCAAATAGAGTTTTGTCAGTTGGACTACTTTCAACTGTAGCAGGTCGATCTGATGTTGATAAAATTAATGTATTAAAAATAATAAGCGAAATGGAAACAACAAGTGTTGAACAAACATTGCAAAAACTTACTACTCGTTGGTTTACTGATGAGTTTATTGAGGAAAATCCAGATTTAGTCAAAACAAGATTAAAACAAGTTATTGATACAGATCCTGAAGTTTTTTTAAATGTTTTTAAAATCTATGCAAATACGGAAATGATTACTTGGTTAAAGAATATATCTAAGCCATGTTTATTGATGACTGGTGAAAATGATGTAGGTTGTAGCCCTGATCATAATAAAAGAATGGCAAGTAAGATTTTAAATTCAAAATTAGTCATTCTTCCCAAATACAAACATTCATTTCTCATCGAAGCTCCAAAGGAAGTTGCAAAAAATTTAATTAAATTTATTAAAAGTATCTAAGATTTCTTATTATTTTTGGAATTCAGATTTAAAATAATATTTTTGATGGGAATTAACCATTGATGTAGTTAATAAATTACATAAAACTATGTATATTTAAGGTCATAATATCACATAGATTATTTAAAATTAGTATCCAATTATATATATATGGCTGATTTAGAAAAACACCACAAACCTCAGAATAAAAGTGATCATATAGCTTTAGCTTTTACAAAATTTTTAAGGTTTATTGCTGACACTTTTTTTAAAAAAAAGTATGGTCATAGAGCAGTAGTATTAGAAACTGTAGCAGCTGTTCCTGGCATGGTAGCTGGTATGCTTACGCACTTAAGGTCTTTAAGAAAAATGGAAGATGACAGAGGATGGATAAAAATTCTTTTAGATGAAGCTGAGAATGAAAGAATGCACTTAATGACATTTATTCAAGTCGCAAAACCGACATCTTTAGAGAGATTTATAATTATAATAGCACAATTTTTATTTATAATTATGTATTCAATTATTTATTTAGCATCGCAAAGAACAGCGCACAGAATAGTAGGATATTTTGAGGAAGAAGCAGTTTTTAGTTATACAGAGTATTTAAAAGAATTAGAGTCTGGAAGAATAGATGATCAGCCTGCACCTAAAATTGCAATTGATTATTGGAATTTACCACTTCACTCAACATTAAAAGATGTTGTTAGAGTAGTAAGAGATGATGAAGCAGGACATAGAGATGTGAACCATAGTTTTGCACGAATATTAAATGAAAAATTATTAAAAAAAAAACAATCTTCTAATAAAAAAGAAGATAGAACTTTTGGCTTAAAATAAAAATTAAATTTCATTAGATTAATATTAATAACATTAGTTAATACAAAAAATTAACACCCATTTTCTTTGACTCATCCTCACTAATTTAGTTTAATTAACTTTAAATAAACAAAGAGGTAATAATGAAAATAATAAAAACTACACTTGTAGCTGGTTTAATTTCTATTTTTGCAACTTTTTCATCATTTGCTGAAAAAGTTAAAATTGGAGATCCAGGTTGGACAGGTGCTACAGCTATTGCAAACTTGTTAGCAGCAGTTGTCACAGATAAAATGGGTGGAGAAGCAGAACTTGTTCCTGGTAATAATACTGCAATTTATGGTGCAATCGATAGAAGTAAAGGTGAAATAGAAGTGCACCCAGATATTTGGTTGCCAAATCAACAAGCTTATACAAATGATTTAGTTCCAAAAGGAACTTTGAAATTAAGCAGCAAGCCTTATGAAGGAAACCAGGGTTATTGTGTTTCACAACAATTTGCTAAAAAAATGAATATTACTGCAATTGAAGATTTAGGAAGACCTGAAGTTGTTAAAGCTATGGATAGTGATGGCAATGGTAAAGGTGAATTTTGGATTGGTGCAGATGGATGGGCTTCAGCTAATGTTAACCAAGTTAAATTAAGAGACTATGGTTTATATGATGCAGGTATTGAACCAATCAGAGCAGCAGAAGCAGTTAAAAATGCAAGAGTACTTGACTCAATTAAAAAAGGTGAAGGATATGCATTCTATTGTTACAAGCCGCATGCAATATGGGGAATGGCCGATGTAGTTATGTTGGAAGAACCTAAGTTTGATCCAGCAAAATACAAAATGGTACAACCTAAAGAAGATGCTGACTGGTATAAAAAATCTTATGTTGCTTCGAAAGATGCACTTAAAAAAATTCAAATTGGTTGGGGTACTTCTTTAGAAAGCAAGTCACCAGCTATTGTTGAATTCTTTAAGAACTTTCAATTAACAGCAGACGATGTATCAGCTATGGCTTATGCAATTTCAGTTGAGAAAAAACAACCAGCTGATGTAGCAAGAGCATGGATGGATGCAAATAAATCAACTGTTGATGGTTGGTTAGGACTTTAGTCTAAAATAAATCATTTATACTCGGCAATCAAAATTAAATATTGCCGAGTATATTTTCCTATAATAAAAGATAAAATGGATCCATCGAGTTCAGCTATTAAAATTGAAAATGTTTGGAAAGTGTTTGGTAACACTTCAAATGAAGCATTAGATGCAATCCAAAATCATAAAATTTCAAAAACAGAAGCTTTAGAAAAATATAATTCAGTAATTGGGGTATCAGATGTTTCTTTTGATGTTAAACAAGGTGAAATTTTTTGTGTAATGGGACTTTCTGGTAGTGGTAAATCAACATTAGTAAGGCATATTAATAGACTTTTAGAGCCAACCTCAGGAAAAATTTTAATTAACGATCAAGATGTAATGACTCTTGGCAGAGAAGATTTACAAGAATTAAGAAATAAAAAAATTGGAATGGTTTTTCAAAACTTTGCCTTAATGCCCCATAGATCGGTAGTTGATAATATTGCAATGCCACTTGAAATTAGAGGGATAAGTAAAAATGACAGATTAGATGCAGCAAATAAAATTTTAGATATTGTTGAATTACAAGGATGGGGAAATAAATTTGCTCACGAACTATCTGGGGGAATGCAACAAAGAGTTGGACTTGCAAGAGCTTTAGCCGCAGACCCTGAATTTTTGTTAATGGATGAACCTTTTAGTGCGCTAGATCCTTTAATCAGAAGACAGCTTCAATCAGAGTTTATCAAACTTTCAAAACAAATGAAAAAACAACTGTTTTTATTACTCATGATTTAGATGAAGCGGTAAGAGTAGGTCATCGAATTGCAATTATGAGAGACGGCAAGGTAATTCAAGTTGGAACGCCTGAGGAAATTGTAGTTAGTCCTACTGATGATTATGTTGCAGATTTTGTTAAGGGAATATCAAGATTAAAAGTTGTTCAAGCAAAATCAATTATGCAGTCAGTTGAAGTATTTGAAAATAAAAATGGACCACTAGAAAAAGATTTAAACTCTGTAAACGAACATGAATTATTAAATAAACTTATAGAAACCTCCAAATCAAAAGATAAAGCATTAATTGTTAATAATAATCAAAACCAAATTGTTGGTGTAATTACACAATCAGATCTTTTAAAAGCTGTTATTGAGGGTAGTGATGGAGAATAAAAAGCTTAATAACCCATCAAGGTCAGAATTAATAACAAATTTTGTTAAGACAAATTCTGATTATTATATCAAACAATTTCAGCAAATTGGAAGCAAGCCTACATTTTCTTTTTCATTTAACTTGTATGCTGCAATTCTTGGACCTATTTGGTTTGGGATGAGAAATATCTGGAATTGGGCGTTAACTTTTTTAATTATTGAAACTTTTTCAGTTGTTCAAATTATAAGAGGTTTATTTGGAAATATTACAGCTGAAGCTATTCAAAAAATTGAACAAGTGCAGTCTACTATTACTTTTAGAAATAAACAGCTAGAGGCAGCTATAACCAACAATCCCGACAAAGTTGATGTTTATAAAAGAAACATCAAGTCATTAGAAGATGCTATGCAAGGCTATATTGATGAAGTTAGTAGAATTGAAGCTTCTGCTATTTGGATTACTATCTTTGGAGTTCTTTTATTAATTTCTATTAAGATAGTTCAAGGCATTCTTGCTAACTCAACATTAGAAAAAAGATACTCAGAATGGTTGTCAGACAAATCAATAAGCCCTGGTATGCAATCAAAAAATTATATTTTAAGCACAACTTTCACATCAGTAATTATGTTTTTTTCAGTAGTTCACTATAGTTTTCCAGGTTTAATTGTAATAATGGATGAATTTCCAACACATCCAGATATCAGATTAACATCCATTGCTTGGGTAGAAACCATATTTAATTATGCCGTTCTAAAAGGTGATGCTTTGTTTACAGCAATTACAATTGGTATTAGGTCTGTTTTAGATTTTTTAGAATTATTGTTTGTTAAAACTCCATGGATAGTGATTATTACAGCAATAGTAACATTAACAGGGCTATCCGCTGGACCTAGAGCTGCAATATATTCAGCTGGATTTTTATGTTACATGGGATTTTTAGGCTTTTGGGTAAAAGCAATGACAACACTTGCCCTACTAGGTACAGCTGCAATATTAAGTATAGCAATTGGAATTCCACTTGGAATTTTTTGTGCTAGACGCCAAAGATTTTATTCAATGATAAGACCAATAATGGATTTCATGCAAACAATGCCAGCCTTTGTTTTTATGATACCTGTAATTGCTTTTTTTGGAACTGGTAAAGTTGCGGCTGTAATAATTACTATGATATTTGGAGGTACGCCTGTTGTTAGATTGACAGTTCTTGGTCTAAGAGGAGTTCCAGAGACGATAAGAGAAGCTGCGATAGCTTATGGAGCAACTAAATGGTATTTGCTTAGAAAAGTTGATTTACCATTAGCTACTCCATCGATATTAGCAGGGGTTAATCAAACAGTTATGTTAAGTTTGGCAATGGTTGTTGTTGCATCTTTAATTGGTGCAAAAGGGCTAGGCCAAGATGTTCTTGAAGCTTTACAATATGCAAACGTTGGTCAAGGTATTCTAGCAGGTGTAGCTATTTTATTTGTAGCTTTAATTTTAGACAGGGTTGTTCAAGGTAAAAAAAGAGTTTAATAAAAACTAATGGAATATCTATTATTAGGTTTTATTATAGGTCTAAGTTTAATTTTGGCAATAGGTGCTCAAAATATTTTTGTAATAGAGCAAGGATTAAAAAAACAGCACATATTTTTAGTTTGTTTAGTTTGCTCATTATCTGATTTAATATTAATTTTTTTAGGAATATTCTTATTTCATCATTTTATTCAATATTTTAACTCAACTATTGAATTAATATTTAACATTCTATTAATAATTTTTTTACTTCATTTTATTTATTCGAAAATAAAGATGTT
>QBYD01000022.1 GCA_003282975.1 Pelagibacteraceae bacterium AG-325-C10 | reverse complement strand
ATCATGGATGGTCGCATCATATAGAAAGATTAATGATTTTATCTAACATAATGAATCTTTGTGAGATAAAGCCCATATTTGTTTATAAATGGTTTATGGAGATGTTCGTTGACTCATCTGATTGGGTGATGGTTCCAAATGTTTATGGAATGGGATTATTTAGTGATGGAGGTATTTTTGCAACAAAACCGTATATTTGTGGTTCAAGTTATTTTATGAAGATGATGGATTTCAAAAAAGGGGATTGGTGTAATATTATGGACGGTCTTTACTGGAGATTTATTGATCGAAATAGAAAATTTTTTTTAACAAATCCAAGATTATCTATGATGGTTCGTATTTTTGATAAAATGAAAAATGATAGAAAAAAAATGATTTTATCTGAAGCTGATAAATTTATTAAACAAAATACGTTTTAGTGAAAAAAGAACATTTGCCATCAAAAATTTGCCCAGTGTGCAAAAGGTCTTTCGTTTGGCGAAAAAAATGGAAGTTAAATTGGGATAGAGTAAAATATTGTTCTAAGAAGTGTTCTAAGTTAAGCTAAACTTTAGTGAACATAATTGTATTACAACATATCAAAATTGAAGATCCTGGTTACATTAAAGATCTGATGTTGGTTGATGGAGTTAACTTAACCACCATAGAATTAGATGAAGGTGAAAAAATTCCAAACGATCTGAGTAAATTTGATGGGATGTTTTGTATGGGGGGTCCAATGGATACTTTTATGGAGCAAGAATATCCTTGGTTAATTGAAGAAAAAAAAGCAATTAAAGAATTTGTTGTTAACTTAAAAAAACCTTATCTTGGTTTTTGTTTAGGTTGCCAGTTATTAGGTGAAGTTGTAGGGGGTAAAGTAGTTAAGTCAAGTCCAGCAGAAATTGGTATTATGGACATTCATTTTTCAAAACAAAAAGATGAAGATAAATTATTTTCACAATTTCCAAATCAGATTAAAAGTTTGCAATGGCATTCTTATGAGGTTCAGGGTATTGAAAATAATAAAGATATAACTCTACTAGCCTCATCACCTATAACTAAATACCAAATTTTTAAATATCAAGATCACGCATATGGAATTCAATTTCATATTGAAATTAAAGATACCACGGTCAATGAGTGGGGATGTGTTCCAGAATATAAAAAAGCTCTTGAAGATCAGTTGGGAGCCGGGGCACTAGAAAATTTTGACATTGCAGCAAATGAAAATATGTCTGATATGAATAATTATTCTAAGATTCTGTATCAAAATTTTAAAAAAATATTATGAAGAATAAATTTTTTGAATGGGCAGGGGTTGTTACAGCTATTTTATATTCTTTGTTTGTGGCACTAAATGTTGGAATAGAATTTTTAGGTTTCTGTTTATTACTTTTATCAGCAATTTTAATTGGAATTTGGGCCTATAGGGGAGGCCACAAGGGAATATTATTATTACAATTTTTCTACGCAACTGCTGGAATTATTGGAATGTTTCGTTGGTTTTAATTAAAAGTAGAAACTATTTTTGGAATATAATTTTTAAAATTAAAAAAACCTTTATTACAGAATTGCCAAGCTAATTGATCAAGATTTCTATATAAAAAATCTACTTTCAAACTATTTGAATTTAGATAATCTAAATTTTCACCAACAGCAGGATACAGCGCATAATAGTTTTCAATATTTTGAATTTCACTTATATCGATTACTTCACAATCAATAGATTTATCTTTTAATCTTTGTTTTTGATCTTCAATTAAAAGGGACTTAAATTTCACTAATTTTTCACTGAGTTTTATAGATCTATTTTCATTTTTATTTGAAACAATATAAATTTTTTCAAACTTACTTTTTTTAAAGTCAGTGATTTCAAATGATAGATGGTTTTCAAATATTAATAGATTTTTTTCTTCGACGTTCTGTGGGTTATTAAACTCTTTTTTAGCTAAAGTATAAGTTTTTTCAGAAATTTTAGGAGGTGCATTTTCATTTAATTTTATATTTTGAAATCTGTTATTGGTAAATTTTTTAATATTCCACTCACTTGCAAGGTAATGTTTGCCTTGTGTTTGAATTCCTGCCACCCATCTCCATCCAAGAGTATTTGATGCAGCATCTCCATCGTAAAGATTTTGCATAAAAAATTCGGCACCTAATTGCCAAGGCAATTCTAAAGTAAATATCCAAATACTTGCAAACCACATTCTAGTATGATTATGCAAATAGTTATTTTCTTTAAGCTCATTTACCCATTGATTAAAGCATTCTAAGTCAGTTTTACCCTCAATTGCGTTCAGATAATTTTGGTTACTTTTGAACTGATCTCTAAGATTATTTAATTCTATTAAATAATCTGACCAAACATTTGGTCTCAACTCTAACCAACCTTTCCAATAAACGCGCCATAAAACTTCTTGAATAAATTTTTCATTTTTTGAAAATGAAAATTTTTTAAGAGATTTATCGATAACTTCTAATTCGTTTATAATTCCATGTGTTATATATGGAGATAAACACGAGATATTGGACCTTTTATCTGGTCCGAAATCAAAATTTCTTAATTTTGAATATTCCAAGAGATTATTTTCAATAAAATTATCCAATCTTTCAATGGCCTTAGCCCTCGAAGCTTCAAACATCATGCTATTTTATTTTGATTTTTTTTTCTTTAGACCTAATTTATCACTATGTCTTAGTCTTAATATAACAATTGCGCCCGCAATAAGAACTATAGCAACAGCCTCATATACTAGTGCAGTTGGATCCATCTCTTTTCCCTGAAGTATTATAAATCGAGCAAGAGCAGTGATTGCAATTAAAAGAGGAAGAGTAATACTGATTGATTGCTGGTCCCAAAATACTCTGACCATTGCAAGAACTTCTAAATATAGAAACATTAAAAGTAGATCGGCTAATGTTACTGATTTGTTGAGAAACATGTTGTTAATTTCCATACCAACTGCAATTACTGTACTTATTAAAATAATGCACATCAAAGCTAGTTGTAAATTTTTTGCTATTTTTTCCATTATTTATCTTTACTAAAAGGTAGCCATTTTTCAAATACAGATTTTGACGGCCCATCATAAGGAATTGAGTATGAATTTGGGTTTGGACTAGTTAAAACTTCGATACCTTTAGAAAATACAAAAATAAAAACTACAACAAAAACAATTACCATTATCTTAAAAGGATCAAAATTTTTTGTTTTGAAAACACTACTTGATTGTGCCTCAGCTTTGTGGAAATTTTTAAATGTCATATAAACTGCAAATATTAAACCAATATGAGCAACATAAAGACCTGCCCAGCCAAATGCAAAAGTTGTGTATGAAAAAACATATAAACTAAATACTGTTGTCCAAATAAAACTTAGAACTAATAGAATTTGAAGTCTTACAGTTTTAGGCAGAGATCTAAGATCATTTTTGCTGTCATCAAATAAGATATTTGCAGCATCTACCATCCAGTTTTTAAGCGATTCCATAATATTACGATATAATTTTAAGATATTATCACAAATGTCAAATTGTCCTAAACTTTAGTTTATATTAGATTTAATAACATTTTCTAGCTGAATTGAGCTTTGTGAGCCAGAAATAAAATCTTTTCCTATTTCAAAAAAAGGAACTCCATTGATACCTTTTTCTTTAGCAATTAAAATTTTTGAATTTATATTTTCAGTATTTCTATCATTAATAAAATTAGTAAATACATTTTTTGGAATATTATTTTCTTTAGCAATATTAATTAAAATTTTCATATCTCCTATATCAAGACCATCAATAAAATATGATTTATATATTTTTTCTATAATTTTATTTTGTAAATTAAATTGTTTACTTAAATTGATAAGTAAATGAGATAGAACTGTATTTGGGGTTTTTTTAATTTTTTCAAAGTTAAAATCTAACCCAGATTCTTTTGCTTTCAATTTCATATTTTCATACATTAAAGCTGCATAATCTTTTCCTCCAAATTTTATTTCAAGATATTTATCTCTAGAAATTCCTTCAGTTGGCATATCTGGATTTAATTGAAATGGTGTGTGATGAACATCAAATTTTAAATTTGGAAATTTTTTAAGTGCCTCGTTTAAATTTGTATGACCTATGAAACACCAACCACAAATAGTGTCAGCAAAAACATTTATCTTCATTTGTTTAAAAAAGAAGTTTTTTTTTATGAAAATTTATAAATCTTTCTACATTTGATTTGTTAAAAGTTTTATTTTCTTCAAATGAAACTTTTTTCATCGAATAAGCAGAACTCTTTGTCTGTCTTGAATCTATAATTACATTTCCTTTATAAAGCTTAAGTTTAACAGATCCGTTAACTTTATTTTTTTTAAGATCTACAATTTTTTGGAGCTTAAATCTTTCCTTTGAATACCAATAACCATTATAAATAAGTTCTGCATATCTGGGCATTATTTGATCTTTTTTATGCATCGTCTCTTTATCTAAAGTTACAGATTCAATTGCTCTATGAGCATTAATTAATAATGTTCCTCCAGGAGTTTCGTAGACACCTCTTGATTTAATTCCAATAAATCTATTCTCAACCAAATCAACTCTTCCAATTCCATTTTTTCCTCCAAGTTGATTAAGTTTTTCTAATAGTTTTGATGGAGATAATTTTTTTCCATTTATTCCAAATGGGTCACCATTTTTAAAATTGATAGTTACAAAGCTTGGTCTATTAGGAGCTTTTTCTGGTGAAGTAGTTCGTTGAAATATAAATTCAGGCGCAGAGTTTTTTGGGTTTTCTAAAACTTTTCCTTCAGTCGATGTGTGAAACAGATTGTCATCAATTGAAAAAGGAGGAGCTCCTTTTTTATCTTTAGGAATAGATATTCCATGTTTTTTTGCATAATTAATTAGATCTGTTCTTGATTTTAATTTCCAAATTCTCCAAGGTGCAATTATTTTTACTTTAGGTCCAAAATAATGATAACCTAACTCAAATCTAACTTGATCATTTCCTTTTCCGGTTGCGCCGTGAGAGACAGCATAAGCTTTATATTTTTTTGCAACCCTAATTTGATCTTTCGCAATAAGTGGTCTCGCTATTGATGTTCCAAGTAAATAAACACCTTCATAGATTGCGTGACCTCTAATCATTGGGTACACATAATCTTTAACAAATAAATCTTTTAAATCTTTAATTATAATATTTTTAACACCAAATTTTTTTGCATTAGAAATTATTTTTTTTCTATCAATTTTTTGACCAACATCTGCAGTGTAACAAATAACTTCAGCATTATAATTTTCTTGAAGCCATTTTAAAATTATAGAGGTATCTAGCCCTCCAGAATAGGCTAATACTATTTTCTTTTTTGACTTCATTAATTAACTACAAGCTTTTTTCGTTGCGTTATAAGCTTTTGTAAAACCTAATAAAGAATAATGATCTATTGTTTGAGAACCTTTTTGATTATAACCAGTAATCATAATTCTAGATCCTTTTTTCATTCTTTTGATCATTCTATATTCAATCTTGGTATCTGCAATCCAAGCAAAACCTTGCTCTTTAATATCAAACTTAAATTTATTTTTACCAGAAGCGGCAGTTATGGAGTTATTTTTATTAAATTCGTATCCTGCAGTTACACTAACTTCATTAATTATTTTTTCTGCAGGTCTAAAAGCAATAAATAATTTAGCATCTCTTTTATTTGATTTAGGGGCTTGTAAAATAGGTGATGATTGTGCAAAACAAACTTTTCCAGTTGCCTCAGTAACAACCATTGCTTCCCAATCTTTAAATTTACCAATTTTTTTTATTTCTTCTGCAGACAATTGTCCCAAGAAGCTGATAAAAAATATTGGCAATATAAATATGATTTTTTTAATTATGGACATGGGTTCGGATATATTGTTTGAATATTATTAATTTCTTTAATGACATCATCAGATAAATTTATGTTTACACTTTCTATATTTGTTTTCAACTGCTCCATTGTTGTTGCACCAATAATAACAGAGGTAACAAAAGGCTGAATTTCTAAAAACTTTAAAGACATTTGAGCTAAATCTAGACCATGCTTGTTAGCTATCTCATAATAAGCATCTACAGCTGTTTCAGTATTAGGCTTTGCATATCTTGTCCAAAAATTTGGATCTCTTTCTATTCTTGAATTCTTTGGTATTTGATTATTTCTGTATTTTCCTGATAAGTATCCACTTGCTAGAGGAGAGTAGGCTAACAGGCCAATTTCTTCTCTAATTGATATTTCAGCCAATCCAACTTCATAAGTTCTATTAAGTAAACTATAGGGATTTTGTACAGACATCATTCTTGGCAAATTTTTATCTTTTGAGAGCTCCAAATATTTTGAAACACCCCATGGAGTTTCATTTGATAATCCAACTTCTCTGATTTTGCCATCATCTACAAACCTTTTTAAGTTTCCTAGAACATCCTCAAATTTATTCCAATTTCCATTTTCTTTATGTTCGTAACCTAATCTTCCAAACATATTAGTATTTCTCTCCGGCCAGTGAAGTTGATAGAGATCAATATAATCTGTTTGTAGTCTTTTTAAGCTATCATTTACTGCTTCAGTCATCTTATCTAGACCATAATTATTTCCACCACCTCTCAAATAAGCTCTCATAGGTCCCGCAACTTTTGATGCTAAAATTACTTGATCTCTTTTTTTTGTTTTTTTAAACCAGTTACCAATTATAATTTCTGTGTGACCAAAAGTTTCTGCCTTAGGTGGAACAGCATAAAGCTCTGCAGTATCCCAAAAATTTACCCCTTGATCTAAAGCATAGTCCATTTGTTCAAAACCTTCTTCTTGAGTATTTTGTTCTCCCCATGTCATTGTACCGAGACAAATTGTGCTTACATCAAGATCAGTATTCCCTAATTTTTTATAATTCATAATGCTTTTTGTTTAATTTGGATGTTTTTTAATCTTTTAAGGCATCTTGAATAATTAGTAAAAGACTATTATATGTTAGTTATTATGGAATTTGATAAAAACGGAATATTGAACAGAGCTAAAGCAGCTCAGCAAACAGCAGTTGTAATGGATGAGGGCTTAAGAGCTTACATGCTTAAAGTATATAATTACATGGCAACTGGGATTTTATTAACAGGAATAGTTGCACTTCTTACATTTAAAATGTCAGTAGTAACAAATGATGCAGGATCTATTGTTGGCTTAACATCAGTTGGTAATGCAATTTATATGTCTGGATTAAAATGGTTAGTGATGTTGGCTCCTTTAGGAATTGTGTTTTATATGAGTTTTGGAATTAATAAAATGAGCGCATCAAAAGCTCAAACAACTTTTTGGGTTTTTGCAGCACTAATGGGGTTATCTTTATCATCCATCTTATTAGTTTATACGGGAATGAGCGTTACAAGAGTTTTCTTTATTTGCTCAGCAACTTTCGGTGCAATGAGCATTTATGGCTACACAACTAAAAGAGATCTTACGAAGCTAGGTTCTTTTTTAATGATGGGGTTAATCGGAATTATAATTGCATCCATTGTTAATATTTTCATGAAATCTTCAATGATGTACTTTGTAATATCTATTTTAGGTGTTTTGATTTTTGTAGGCTTAACAGCTTATGACACTCAAAAGATAAAAAATATGTATGCAGCAAGTGATACGGGTGAAATTATGGGTAAAAAAGCCGTAATGGGAGCCCTAACTCTATACTTAGACTTTATTAATCTATTTATAATGTTATTGAGATTATTTGGTCAAAGAAGATAATTTTACTTTTGTAATTTTTTCCAGTTAGTACTTTTTAATAATATTTTAAGATCAAAAGAATTTTTTAAAATTTTACCACTTGTATCTGTAATTAAATATTTAAGATTTTTATTTTTTGGTCTAAAATTTTTACAAATTTTATATAAAGCATTCTCTGCTGCATTCCTAAAAACACTAAAACTTACCTGTTTACTTGAAATACTTAAGCCATAATCTTTCCATGATCCTTCAGATACCATTTTGGCGTATAAATCTAAAATAATTTTAAGCTCATCTTTTTCAAAAAATTGTTTTTCTTCAGTCTGATTGTGTGGGTTATTTACAACTAATTTTAAATTACTACGCATCAATTTTATGTTTATTAATCAAAGGTATTTGAAATCCTGTAAATACAATAGTTATTGGCAGCATTCCCCAGACTTTAAAATTAACCCAAAACTCTTCAGTTTGAGTACGCCAAATACACTCATTTAATATTGCAAGACCAAAGAAAAAAAACATCCATCTTCTATTTAAAAGTTCCCAACCTAAGTCTGACAAAGGAATTGATTTACCCATTATTTTTTTTAGAACTGGTTCTTTGGTGAAATATTTCCCAAAAAATAACGCTAAAGCAAATAAAATATTAATAATTGTAGGTTTTACATAAATAAAAATTGGATCATTGAAGTAAATAGTAAGCCCACCAAAAAAAGTTATTAATATTCCACTTACTAACGGCATAGTTGGAATTTTTTTTTCAAAAAACCAAACCACTGCTAAAGCGATTAAAGTTGCAACTATAAGTGGAGGAATTGCAACTGATAAATTTTTATCATTATTGTAATAGAAGAAAAAAAATATAGCTAAAGGCCCAAAATCAGTAACAAATTTTAAAAAAGATTTATTCACTTTAAAAATACTAACATATTGCCACATCACAAAACATTAATATTTTTAGCATTGATTTTTATATTTAAATACCCATACTAATATCAATGCCAATTCAAAAAGCAAAATTCTCAATAGGAGATATCGTTAAACACAAACACTTCGAATTCAGAGGTGTCATATACGATGTTGATTTTGAATTTAATAATTCAGAAGAATGGTATCAGTCTATTCCAAAAAATGTTAGACCAAGAAAAGATCAGCCTTTTTATCATCTATTGGCTGAAAATGATGAAATTACTTATGAAGCGTATGTTTCAGAACAAAATCTATTAATGGACGATTCTGATGAGCCAATAAAACACCCCTTAATTGAAGAGATTTTTTCTGGTAAAAAAGGCTCTACTTATTTCAAGCTTTCAAATTAAGCAAATCACTATTTAACCACATTTAGTTCAAATCTAGGCCACACAAATTAGCTAAATATAACTCATATTCTGGTCAAGAGTGTTAAAAGTAAATTTCAATTCATTATATCCCTCTGCATTCTTGATCGGAAATCCTTTTCATAATAGATATCTCTGAAATAACGTTAAAAAAAAACTATGTTTAAATTTTTTGAACCTAATAAAATTTTTCAGATAACATCTAAGGCACCCAAATATGTTTTGCTTTTGTTTATCATTGTTCTTTCTATTGGATTAACTGAAGCATTATTTTTATCTCCAGAGGATTATAAACAAAGTGATGCAGTTAGAATCATGTACGTGCATGTACCTGCTGCTTGGATTTCTCTTGGAATTTTTTCATCTATCACTTGTTTATCAATTTTTGGCTTTGTTTTTAAAAACAAAAATTTTTTTTTGATAGCAAAAAGTTTAGCTCCTTCAGGTTTTGTTTTTAATATTATTGCATTGGTAACTGGAGCTATTTGGGGTAAGCCAACTTGGGGTACTTGGTGGGCCTGGGATGCAAGAATTACATCTATGCTAATTTTATTATTATTTTATGCCATGTACCTAATTTCGTGGAGAATTTATGAAACTGAAGAGAAAGTTTTTAAGATTACGACTTTCATCACGATACTTGGTATAATTAATGTTCCAATCATTAAATATTCTGTCGATTGGTGGAATACACTTCATCAACCAGCCTCGATCAATATATTGTCAAAAAGTACAATTCATTCATCAATGCTTTATCCTTTATTAATAATGACTGCGGCATTTGCTCTTTTTTCATTGCTAATTTTCTTGATGAAATATAATACAGAACTGATAAAAATTAAAAATAAAGGCTTAGACAGACTATGATAAATGAAATAATTTCAATGAACGGATACGGAGCTTATGTGTTATCTGCTTTCAGTTTTACTCTTTTAAGTTTTTCTGCCCTATATTTAATTACAAAAACTCAATTTATAAAAGAACAAGATAAGTTTGTAGCTAAATTTGGATCTCTAAACTCTGAGAAGGCTAAATCTGCAAAATCACAAAGAATTAATAAAGAAATTTTAGCTGACGCAACAAATAATTAACTTATAAACCATGTATGGTCGCAAGGTTAAATTAAGATTTTTATTTATACTTCTTATTTTAACCACTCTAATATTAACAGTTTTCCTTATTTTAAAATCTCTAGAAGAAAATGTGGTATATTTTCAATCACCTTCTGAGATTAAAGAAATATCTGAATTAGATAAAAAAAAAATCAGAGTGGGTGGAATGGTAAAAAAAAGCTCAATTTTTATTACATCCAACGAGGTTAAATTTATCATTACTGATTTTAAAAATGAAATAAATGTGACTTATTCTGGAGCAATACCTAATCTTTTTGAAGAAGGAAAAGGTGTGGTTGCCGAAGGTTTTTTAAAAGATAGAAATTTTTTTTCAGCTACTAAAATTTTAGCAAAACATGACGAAAATTATATGCCTCCAGAAGTTAAAGAGGCGCTTGGAAATAAATAAATGTTATTAAGTATTATTGGTCATTATTCTCTTATCCTAGGACTTTTTTTTAGCCTAGTTATCATTTTCTTATCAATTAAAAATTTTAAAAATTCTGAATACTTAAATACTAAAATTTTATTTTCTTCTTTTTTTCAACTAATTTTAGTTTCATTAAGCTTTTTATGTTTAGTTTTTTCATTTGTATTTTCTGATTTTAGTAATGAAACAGTATTTAATAATTCGCATACAACGAAACCACTTTTTTATAAAATATCAGGTACATGGGGAAATCATGAAGGTAGTCTATTACTCTGGTTACTTGTTTTAACTTTATTTATATTTTTATTTTTAATAAAAACAAAAAAACAACCAGTAAAATATAAGATTTTAACTTTGTTATTTCAGCAAATTATAATTATTGGTTTTTTTGTTTTTTTAATCCAGACTTCAAATCCATTTAATTATATATATCCAACCCCAGATGAGGGTTTGGGGTTAAATCCTATATTACAAGATCCAGCTCTAGCAATTCACCCACCAATATTATATTTAGGTTATGTCGGATCCTCTATTATTTTTTCTTCAGCTTTAGCTGCTACTTGTCTTAATATGATATCTAAAAAATGGGCCTCCCATATTAAAAAATGGGTTCTAATTTCATGGGTATTTCTTACGTTAGGAATTATGTTAGGATCTATTTGGGCTTATTATGAATTAGGTTGGGGTGGTTTTTGGTTTTGGGATCCTGTTGAGAACGTATCATTAATGCCTTGGTTAGCATTAACAACACTTCTGCACTGCATATTAGTATTAGAAAAAAAACAAGTTTTAACATCTTGGGTAATAATTTTATCAATCTCAACTTTTACATTGAGTATGTGTGGTACATTCTTAGTTAGATCTGGAATTTTAAATTCTGTACATACGTTTGCAAATGACCCTGGAAGAGGATTATTTATCTTAGTTTTTTTATTTTCTTTAATCTTAATTTCACTTTTTGTTTTTTTCTTTTTTCATAAATCTAATCAAAATGAGTTAAATAATTTTTCATGGCTTAGCAAAGAGACATCAATAATAATCAATAATTGGTTTATGATGTACTTTTTATCTGTAGTTTTAATTGGTACTGTTTATCCAATTTTTCTTGATGTTTTATCATCCCAAAAAATATCTGTTGGCCCACCATTTTACCATAAGTTAATAGTTCCGTTTCTAATACCATTCTTATTGGCAATGGCCATTGGGCCTAAATTGAAATGGGTTAAGTCAAATTTAGAGGATAAATTTTCTTTGATAATCTTACTTATAATTTCAGTTTTAATATCCTTTTTTATCTTAAAAATTTTTGAGGCTAACTTTCTTATCAATACAATTTTAATTTCTAGTGCCACTTATCTATTTTTCATAACTTTAAGAGATTTTTTTATAAAGCAATTTAGTAATATTTCACAAAATATTGCTCATTTTGGATTTAGTTTATTAATTTTAAGTATTTTATTTAACAGCTTATTTTCAAGTGAAATTATTACTAACTTAAAAGTTGGTGAAACTTTTGATGACTCAAAAACAAAAATATTTTTTAAAAGTATTAAACAAAAAGAGGAAAAAAATTTTAAATCTATTATCGCAAATTTTAATATAGAAAATTCTATGGGCATTATAGAAAATTTATCTCCTGAACTAAGAATTTATAATCAGCCTAATATTGTGACCAGCGAAGCAGATATTAAAACAACGATGATGTCAGATAAATTTATAGTGATTAATGTCGTTCAAAATCAAGATTATTTTAATGTTAGATATCAAGTTAAACCTTTTATGTTATGGATATGGCTTTCAGTTTTACTAATTAGTTTTGGTGGATTGTTAAGCTTATTTAAAAAAAAATTATGAATAATAAAATATTAAAAATAACTACAACAGCAATATTCATAATTATTTTTGTAGTCTTTTATAAAGCTTTACGGGATACAAATATTTATACTCCAAAAAAAAAGTCTAATAATGAAATTCCATTATTTTCTGCAAATTTATTTTATTCAAACAAACAAATTAATTCATCTGAACTTTTTAAATTAGATAAATTTTATTTATTGAATATTTGGTCATCATGGTGTGTTCCATGTAGAGCTGAACATTCTTTATTAATGGATTTAACTAAAAATAAAAAGATAAAAATAATTGGATTAAATTATAAAGACAAAAAGAACAATGCTGAGAATTTTTTGAATGAACTTGGAAATCCTTACCAAGAAATAATTTTTGATAAAGAGGGTATTAACGCAATAGAGTGGGGTGCTTTTGGAGTGCCAGAGTCTTTCTTGATCAATGATGGAATAGTAATTAAAAAATATATTGGACCTCTTAACAAAGAACTAGTTGAAGAAATTAGATTATTAATAAAATGAAGATATTAAAATTATTTTTTATAATTTTTTTTATTTTTTCTTTTAATCATCTTGAAGCAAATACAGATGATATGAAAATTAAAATTACAAAAAATTTACGTTGTTTAATTTGTCAGGGACAGTCTGTTTATGACTCAGATTCTGAATTTGCTAATAGCATGAAAGTTTTAGTAGATAAAAAATTAAATGAAGGTTTCTCTGAAAAACAAATATATGATTTTTTTAAAGAAAAATATGGAGAATGGATTTTGTATGATCCTGAACTTAATAAAAATACTTATATTTTGTGGTTATTACCAATATTGATATTTTTAATTGGGGGTGCAATAGTTGTTAAAAATTTTAAAATTAGAAAATAATTTATATGTTATGATCTTTAGAAGAATTTGTTTAAGTGTTTGTATTTTATTTTTTGTGTCTTCGATAAGTGCAGAAGAAATGAAAAATAATATTCAAAATAATCAGTATAATGTTTATACGGGTATGTTTGATTTTAGTGATGATGGTAAGAGTTCAACATTAGTTGGTTTCCAGCATCAAAACGAAAATCTTAATAGAGATACATTTTTAGGAAATCTTTCGCCTATTACGGGTGTACTAATTACAGCCGATAGTGCAGGTTATGTTTATACCGGTGTACAAGCTCAATATAAAATTGGGGCACTAAATATCACACCAAGTTTTACGCCAGGTTTATATCATGAAGGAGATGGGAAAGATCTTGGTCATATGCTTGAATTTAAAAGTGAAGTTCAACTATCGCTTAATTTATCAGATAGCTCTAAATTTGGTTTTTCCTATAATCATTTGTCAAATGCAAGTTTAGGAGATAAAAACCCTGGGGCAAATAGTTATATGTTTAATTTTTTGAAAAACTTCTAAAAAAAAGCAATGAATTTAAATGACTGTCATAATTTTAGTGATTTTCGAAAACTAGCTGAAAAAAAATTACCATCACCCATATTTCATTATATTGACGGAGCTGCAGACGATGAAATAACTTATTCGCGAAATACAAGTGCATTTGATGATGTTGACTTAGTTCCCAATGTTTTAAGAGGTGTGGATAACGTAGATTTATCAACAACAATATTTGGAAAAAAATTAGATTTACCATTTTATTTGGCACCTACTGCTTTGCAAAGATTATTTCATTATGATGGTGAGAGAGCAGTTGGAAAAGCTGCAAAAAAATTTAACACTATGTTTGGTGTATCAGCTTTAGCAACAGTTAGTGTTGAAGAAATATCTTCCATGATTGATACGCCAAAGATGTTTCAGTTTTATTTTCATAAAGATAGAGGTTTAAATGACTCTTGTTTAGAAAGAGCTAAAGCAGCTAAATTTGATGTTATGGCATTAACGGTAGATACTATTACAGGAGGAAATCGAGAAAGAGATTTAAGAACAGGATTTACATCACCACCTAAGCTTACATTATCAAGCTTATTTAGTTTTGCTACAAAGCCAATGTGGGGAATTAATTATTTAACAAAAGGTAAATTTGAGTTACCTCACCTTCAAGATTATGTAAAAGAGGGTACCGACACTAACACTTCTATTGGAAATTATTTTTCTACAATGTTGGACCAATCTATGAATTGGAAAGATGCAGAAAAACTTTGCTCTCAATGGGGTGGTCATTTTGCTTTAAAAGGTGTTATGAGTGTTGAGGATGCAAAAAGAGCAGTTGATATAGGGTGTACTGGTATAATGGTTTCAAATCATGGTGGAAGACAGCTTGATGGATCAAGATCTCCGTTTGATCAACTTGCAGAAATTGTTGATGCTGTAGGTGATAAACTTGATGTGATTTGTGAAGGTGGAATCCATAGAGGAACACATATGCTTAAAGCTTTATCGTTAGGAGCTAAAGCTTGTTCTGGTGGTAGATTGTATCTTTATGCATTAGCTGCTGGAGGACAAGCAGGTGTTGAACGAGCCATTGAAAAGTATAAAACTGAATTAGTAAGAGATATGAAACTAATGGGTTGTACTAAAATTAGCGATCTAAACAGAAGCAATCTAAGATTTAGAAGATAATAGTGAATTTAAAAGATTGTCACAATTTTAATGATTTTAGAAAATTAGCTAAAAAGAAATTACCCTCTCCAATTTTTCATTATATTGATGGTGGTGCAGATGATGAGTCTACTTTAAGAAGAAATACAGACTCATTTAATGACTGTGATTTAGTTCCAAATATTTTAGCTAGTGTTGGAAAACCTGATATATCTACAACTTTATTTGGTAGAAAAATAGATATGCCAATTTTTCTTTCACCTGCAGCGATGCAAAGACTTTATCATCCAGATGGAGACCAAGCATCAGCAAGAGCTGCAGAAAAGTTTAATACATTTTATAGCATGTCATCTATGGGAAATAACACCATTGAGGAGGTTTCAAATATTTCAAGTGGTCCAAAACTATTTCAACTTTATGTTCATAAAGATAGATCAATTTCTGACGATTTAATTGATAGATCTAGAAGATCTGGTTTTGACGCCATGTGTTTAACAGTAGATACTTTAGTTGCAGGTAATAGAGAAAAAGATCACAGAACAGGATTTACTACCCCGCCAAAACTTACACCTCAGAGTTTAATGAGTTTTGCAATGCGCCCAAAATGGGTTTTTAACTATTTAACTGGAAAAAAATTTGAATTATCTAATGTTAAAAAAAAGACTGATAAAGGAACTAATATTGCAAAGTCTGTAATTGAATACATTAATGAGCAATACGATCCTGCAATGGGATGGAAAGATGCGGAGTATTGCGCAAAAAAATGGGATGGACCTTTTGCTTTAAAAGGTGTGATGTCAGTCGAGGACGCAAAAAAAGCAATAGATATTGGGTGTACAGCAATAATGATCTCTAACCATGGTGGAAGACAACTTGATGGATCTAGATCACCTTTTGATCAGGTGAAAGCTATTTCAGATGCAGTGGGAGATAAATTGGAAATAATATTAGATGGAGGGGTTAGAAGAGGAACCCACGTCTTAAAGGCCTTAGCTGCTGGTGCTACAGCATGTAGTTTTGGTAAAATGTTTCTGTTCTCTTTGGCCGCAGGTGGCCAGCAAGGAGTTGAACATT
>QBYD01000021.1 GCA_003282975.1 Pelagibacteraceae bacterium AG-325-C10 | reverse complement strand
GGAGCCTCAAGCTTTATAGGGTTTAATTTTTATAAATATATAAAACAAAAAAGAATTAAAACAATTGGTACTTACTATAAAAATCCTAAAAAAAAAGAACTGGTTAAGTTTGATTTAACTAAAGATAAAATAGAGAGTATAATTAAAAATATTTCTGAAAAAGATATTTTTATTATATTTTCTGCTATGTCAGATCCATCAAGAATCTCAAATGATAAAGGAAATGCTTATAAAATAAATTACCTATCTACTATAAAATTAATTAAACAAATTAATAAATTTAATTCTAAAATAATTTTTATGTCTTCAGTGGAGGTGTTTGATGGTAAAAAAAATAATTTTTATGAAAATGACAAACCAAATCCTCTTAACTATTATGGTAAAACTAAACTTAAAGTAGAACATTATTTAAAAAAAAACTCCAAGAATTATAGCATAATTAGAACAAGTTGGAATTCATCAATAAAAATTGAAGGACGATGTGTAATTGAGCTTACTTATAAAACTATAATGAAGCCTAATGCCAAAATGGCAAAAGATAATATATTTTCAATAACATATGTGAAGGATCTTTGCGAATTAATATATAAAAAGCTTAATTCTAAAAAAAAAATAATTCATATCTCTAATAAAGAAACAATCTCAAGAGTAGGTCTTGCAGATAAAATAAAATACTTTTCAATGAACAAAAAAAAAATTAAATATAAAAAAGTAAAATTTTCAGAAATTATTTATACTGAGCCAAGGGGTTTAAAAAATGCACTTAAAAGTAAAGATGAAGATATTTCTAAGTCTTATGAATTTTTCAAAATAAATAATTTGATTCGAAAAAAGGTTCACATATTGGACAGATTTTATTCTAAAAACCCTCTTTAATTTTTGAAATTAATGACTTTACACCAATAAATTTTTTTTGATCTGGTGCCCACTTTGGAAAATAAACATCTTTTTTTTTATTAAAAGGTCCAGAATAAGTTTCGTGATAAATACAAAAATTTGTCAATGATACTGGCATATGGAAATAACCTTTATTCATTCTATAATAAAAAATATTACCTGATTTATAGTCGCCCATTTTAATAATTTTTGATAGTTTGCCTTTTTTATTAAATATAAAAACATTCATTTTACCTTCGATAATATGGTATGACTCACTTTTCTTGTTAGGATGAATATGTGGAGGTATATAGCTATCTTTCATCAAGGCAATTATCATTTCATTGGTATTATTTTTAATACTTTTATGAAGACAAATTCTAGATCGTTTTAAAGGACTTTTTTTTGCTAATAATTTTAATTTTTTAACAATTTTATTGTCGTGAATAACTAGATCTTTTTTGGTTTCTATTACATTCATAAAAATATAATATTATATAATTGAGTTTTGTATATACTTTCCCTATTTATCAAAAATATAATTTTTATTATTAAACTTTGCTCTTGCTATATAGTCAACAATTGTAAGAAGCCAAATATGATGAGTCATCTCCACAATATTATAATTTTTACAATCTAACCATAAGTTAACATCTCCAATTTTTCTTACTTTATTTTTTTTGTCAAAACCAGTTAGTGTAATAACTTTACATCCAATTTTCTTGGCAAATTTTGCACCATTAATAATATTTTTTGAATTACCGCTACTACTTATACAAATCAACATATCTCCTTTATCTGCATTAAAAGATAATGCTTTTTGAACCCAATTTTCATATCCATAATCATTTGAAAAACAGGTCAAAAGATCAGCCTCATTAAAATTTAATGTTCTAATTCTGCACATTTTAGTTAAATCAACACTCACATGGCTTGCCATTGCTGCACTACCACCATTTCCTACCAAAATTACTTTTTTTTTATCTTTTTTGATTTGTTTAAGTATTTTAATTATTTTTAACAAATCTTCATGATCATAATCAATCACAAGTTCAGATAATTTTTTAAGATAATCAGCAAAATAAGTATTTCTTATTTTTTTCATTTTTCAAGAATTATAAGTGATCATAATTATATCTTTTTTCTGTAAAAAAAAACTATAAATGTGTTAATAATTTAAGATAAAACTTAAAACAATTTTTTTAAACATTGATAGTGTTATTTGCTTAATAAATACTAAAAAATTATTCAAAATTAATACTTATAAAAAAATAATCGCTGAAACTTTTAGAGAAAAGTTAAAAATTTGGAACAATTAATATTAATTTATATTTTGATTAAATTATTTTTAATTCTAAGGGTTTTTACTGGAAATTATAATAAATAGTTTAATTCATTATTTATAATTATTAAATTAGTAATTATGGAATAATAAATAAAATATCAAATTTTAAATCCTAAAAATTTTTTTCAGTGCATAAATCAAGCCAATTGAGCTATTAGTACTGGTCAGCTGCACACATTGCTGTGCTTCCACATCCAGCCTATCAACGTGGTGGTCTACCACGGCTCTATAGGAAGAACTAGTTTTAAGGTGAGTTTCCCGCTTAGATGCTTTCAGCAGTTATCTCTTCCATACTTAGCTACCCGGCACTGCAGCTGGCGCTACAACCGGTCCACCAGTGGTATGTTCAACCCGGTCCTCTCGTACTAGGGTCAACTCCTCTCAATTCTTCTACACGCATAGCAGATAGGGACCGAACTGTCTCACGACGTTCTGAACCCAGCTCACGTACCACTTTAATTGGCGAACAGCCAAACCCTTGGGACCTGCTCCAGCCCCAGGATGTGATGAGCCGACATCGAGGTGCCAAACACTGCCGTCGATATGAGCTCTTGGGCAGTATCAGCCTGTTATCCCCGGCGTACCTTTTATCCGTTGAGCGATGGCCCTTCCACTCAGAACCACCGGATCACTATGACCGACTTTCGTCTCTGCTCGACTTGTCAGTCTCACAGTCAGGCAGGCTTATGCCATTGCACTCTACGAACGATTTCTGACCGTTCTGAGCCTACCTTCGCACGCCTCCGTTACTATTTGGGAGGCGACCGCCCCAGTCAAACTACCCACCATACAATGTCTTGATGCCGGATGACGGCAATCAGTTAGATACCAAGAAAAACAAAAGAGGTATTTCACTGGCGACTCCACAAAAGCTGACGCCTTTGCTTCAATGTCTCCCTCCTATACTAAATATGTTTTTCCTAATACCAATGTAAAGTTGCAGTAAAGGTGCACGGGGTCTTTCCGTCTAACTACGCGAACTCCGCATCTTCACGGAGAATTCAATTTCACTGAGTTGATGTTGGAGACAGCGGAGAAATCGTTACGCCATTCATGCAGGTCGGAACTTACCCGACAAGGAATTTCGCTACCTTAGGACCGTTATAGTTACGGCCGCCGTTTACTGGGGCTTCAGAAGTTAGCTTGCACCAACCGCATTAACCTTCCAGCACCGGGCAGGCGTCAGACCCTATACATCCACTTACGTGTTAGCAGAGCCCTGTGTTTTTGATAAACAGTCGCTTCTCCCTGGCTTGTGCCACCCATTTCTAGTTGCCTAAAAATAGGTCTTCCTTATCCCGAAGTTACGGAAGCATTTTGCCGAGTTCCTTCAACATCATTCTCTCAAGCGCCTAAATATACTCTATTAATCCACCTGTGTCGGTTTAGGGTACGGTCTAATGATGGAGCTATTTCTTGGAACCTTTTCGCGGCATACTCAATCCATTAAGAATACACAACTTACAAGATCCGTCACTACCATCTGGTTAAGGAATATTAACCTTATTTCCATCGACTACGGCTTTCGCCCTCGCCTTAGGTGCCGACTAACTCTGCGCGGATTAACCTTGCGCAGAAACCCTTGGATTTTCGGCGAAGAAGTTTTTCACTTCTTTTATCGTTACTTATGTCAGCATTCGCACTTCTGATACCTCCAGGATCCCTCACGGGTATCCCTTCACAGGCTTACAGAACGTTCCGCTACCGCTTATAAAACTTGAAAGTTTTATAAACCCACAGATTCGGTATATGATTTTAGCCCCGTTACATCTTCGGCGCAGAAACTCTATTAGACCGGTGAGCTGTTACGCTATCTTTAAAGGATGGCTGCTTCTAAGCCAACCTCCCGGCTGTTAAGGAATTTCCACATCCTTTCACACTTAATCATAATTTGGGGACCTTATCTGGTGGTCTGGGCTCTTTCCCTCTCGACCATGGACCTTAGCACCCACAGTCTGTCTGATGAAGAACAATACTTAGCATTCGGAGTTTTATTAGGTTTGGTAAGAATCTCTTCCCCCTAGCCCATTTAGTGCTCTACCTCTAAGCATCTATTTATTCATCGCACTACCTAAATAGTTTTCGCGGAAAACCAGCTATCTACGAATTTGGTTGGCCTTTCACCCCTTACCACAAGTCATCCAAAGACTTTTCAACGTCAACTGGTTCGGTCCTCCGGTTGGTGTTACCCAACTTTCAACCTGCTCATGGTAAGCTCATTCGTTTTCGGGTCTAATTCATTAAACTAATCGCCCTATTAAGACTTGCTTTCGCTGCGCCTACACCTAGATGGCTTAAGCTTGCTTAATAAATTAAGTCACTGACCCATTATACAAAAGGTACGCCGTTACTCTAAAAAGAGCTTCGACTGATTGTAGGCATGCAGTTTCAGGTTCTATTTCACTCCCCTAATAGGGGTTCTTTTCACCTTTCCCTCACGGTACTAGTTCACTATCGGTCACTGAAGAGTATTTAGGCTTAGAGGGTGGTCCCCCTATATTCGAGCAGGATTTCACGTGTCCCGCTTTACTCAAGAATTTTGTTAAACATTACTCATACGGGACTATCACCCTCTATGGTTAGCATTTCCAAACTATTCAAATTTTTTTAACAAAATTACTGGCCTAGTCCGCGTTCGCTCGCCACTACTAACGGAATCTCAATTGATTTCTTTTCCTCTGGTTACTTAGATGTTTCAGTTCTCCAGGTTGTCTCTTTAAACCTATGTATTCAGTTTAAAGTACCACATAAAGTGGTGGGTTTCCCCATTCGGAAATTTTCGGATCAAAACTTACATACAGCTCCCCGAAACTTATCGCAGTATATCACGTCCTTCATCGGCTTTCAGTGCCAAGGCATCCACTACACGCCCTTAAACGCTTGATTTATGCACAGAAAAAAATTCTGTGTTGAATCAAATTTTTATTTTGAACATTAGCTAATAACATTACTAATGTTCGGATATAGATATTGATATTAATTATTATTTTTATTTACGATTTTTATAACTAAGTGTTTTTGGTGGAGGATAGCGGGATCGAACCGCTGACCTCCTGAATGCAAATCAGGCGCTCTCCCAGCTGAGCTAATCCCCCATGATCTTATATTGGTGGGCCGAGAAAGACTCGAACTTTCGACCCCACCCTTATCAAGGGTGTGCTCTAACCAACTGAGCTACCGGCCCCCATGCAAGAGAAACACTACTTTAAGAAGAGAAATGAGGACGGTCAACATTACTCATGTATATTATTTAGAATGAAATTTTACTTTCATTCATCCTTAGAAAGGAGGTAATCCAGCCGCAGGTTCCCCTACGGCTACCTTGTTACGACTTCACCCCAGTCGCTGACTATACCGTGGTCAAGGGTTTTAAACCTTGCCTTAAGGTAGAACCAACTCCCATGGTGTGACGGGCGGTGTGTACAAGACCCGGGAACGCATTCACCGTGGCACGCTGATCCACGATTACTAGTAATTCCAGCTTCATGCACTCGAGTTGCAGAGTGCAATCCGAACTGAGGTATCTTTTAGGGATTTGCTAAACCTCGCAGTTTTGCTTCCTGTTGTAGATACCATTGTAGCACGTGTGTAGCCCAACACGTAAGGGCCATGAGGACTTGACGTCATCCCCACCTTCCTCCAGCTTATCACTGGCAGTTCTTTCAGAGTGCCCAACTTAATGATGGCAACTAAAAGTGAGGGTTGCGCTCGTTGCGGGACTTAACCCAACATCTCACGACACGAGCTGACGACAGCCATGCAGCACCTGTGTTTCGTCCGGCCGAACCGAAGACTCTAATCTCTTAGAGTCGCGACGAACATGTCAAGTGTTGGTAAGGTTCTGCGCGTATCTTCGAATTAAACCACATGCTCCACTACTTGTGCGGGTCCCCGTCAATTCATTTGAGTTTTAACCTTGCGGTCGTACTCCCCAGGCGGTGTGTTTATCGGTTTCCCTGCGACACTGAAAATAAATTTCCAACGTCTAACACACATCGTTTACGGCATGGACTACGAGGGTATCTAATCCTCTTCGCTACCCATGCTTTCGTTCCTCAGTGTCAGTAATGATCCAGAAAGCTGCCTTCGCAATTGGTATTCTTTCTAATATCTACGAATTTCACCTCTACACTAGAAATTCTGCTTTCCTCTATCATACTCTAGCTGAAAAGTTTTAATGGCAGTTCCAGAGTTAAGCTCTGGGATTTCACCACTAACTTTTTCAACCACCTACGAACTCTTTAAGCCCAGTAATTCCGAACTACGCTAGGTCCCTTCGTATTACCGCGGCTGCTGGCACGAAGTTAGCCGGACCTTCTTATTCGGGTACAGTCATTTTCTTCCCCGACGAAAGAGCTTTACAACCCAAGGGCCTTCTTCACTCACGCGGCATCGCTGCATCAGAGTTTCCTCCATTGTGCAAGATTCCCCACTGCTGCCTCCCGTAGGAGTTTGGGCCGTGTCTCAGTCCCAATGTGGCTGATCATCCTCTCAAATCAGCTATTGATCACAGTCTTGGTAGGCCATTACCCCACCAACAAACTAATCAAGTGCAGGCTCATCCAATGGTGCATAAAGCTTTCTCCGTAAAGACTTATCCGGTATTAGCACAAGTTTCCTCGTGTTATTCCAGGCCAAAGGGCAGATACCTACATGTTACTCACCCGTCTGCCACTAAGTATTGCTACTTCGTTCGACTTGCATGTGTTAGGCGTGCCGCCAGCGTACGTTCTGAGCCATGATCAAACTCTCAAGTTTAAAAACGGCGCACACTAGCTTCTATATAAATTCTAAGAATAAAATTTATATAATGTTGAAGTGTGTACGACAAATTTCGGTAACCTTAACCGTCCACACTTCTCTTCTTAAATTTTTACTTTTTAAATAGCTAATTGGGCTTAAAAGCCACAATAATCCTAACAAATTTATTGTGTTAACAATAATTTATTAGAGAAAGTGTTGTGCTTATAGGCTAAAATAAAAGGAAATCAAGCAATTATGAATAAAAAAAAGATAAAAAAATGATGATTTTATTGGGTTTTTTTTGATTTTTTTTCATTGCTCAACTAATAATTCCTAACAAAACATTTTATAATGCAAAAAAAAATTACTTTTTTTTTAACAAAAAACTTAAGAATAATAGGGATAATTTTTCTAGTTATCTTTACAATAATAATCGCCCTATATTCTAATTATCAAAAAAATTTAGACTACAAAAGATACAATAATTTTATTGATAATATTTATTTAAAAAAAACACTTAAGGAAATTATTAATAACTTAGAACCCAGATATAAAAAATATAATCATAAAATTAAGTCTGGTGAAACTTTTGATAAGATACTTAAAGAATATTCAATCGATAATAAAGAGATTTTAGAAATTAAAGAAAGTCTTTCTGAAAAAGTAAATATTAATAAATTGAATACAAGTCAAAAAATTCAAATTATTATAGATCAAACCAATAATAAAATTAAAGAATTTATTTTTCAAATTTCTAATACTGAAAAGATTTATCTTTTAAGAGATAATGAAGGAACAAAATTTAATCAAAAAATTTTAACTGTGAAATTAGATAAAAAAATTATTTTTAAAGAAAATACTATTTTACAAAGTTTGTATAAAGCAGCTACAGATCAGAATATCCCACCCAATACAATAATTGAATTTGCGAGAATTTATGGTTTCCAAGTAGATTTTCAAAGAGATATAAGAAAAGAAGATAAATTTCAGATTATGTATGAAGTATTTATAGATAAAAATAAAAAAGTGCTTGAAACTGGAGAAATTATTTTTGCTAATCTTAAACTTAGTGGTCAAGATAATTCCTTATATTACTTTGATAAAGAAGATGTATTAGGTCATTATGATAAAAATGGTAAAAGTGTTCAAAAAGCATTAATGAAAACTCCAATTAATGGAGCAAGATTGTCTTCATCATTTGGATTAAGAAAACATCCAATTGATGGATTTACTAAAATGCATAGAGGGACTGATTTTGCTGCACCAAAAGGAACCCCAATTATGGCATCAGGTAATGGGATAATTAAAAAAGTAGGTTGGTGTGGGGGTGGAGGTAACTGTATAAAAATAAGACACAACTCAACTTATGAAACAGTTTATGCACATATGTCCAAATTTGCACGTGGAATGAAAACTGGTGTAAGAGTTAAACAAGGCCAAACAATAGGATTTGTTGGATCGACTGGAAAATCAACTGGGCCTCATTTACATTACGAAGTTATTGTAAATGGAAAAAAAGTTAATTCCCAAACATTAAAACTTCCATCAGGTAAAATTTTGAAAGGAAAAAATCGACAATTATTTGAGACTAATAAAATAAAAATAGATGTTTTAAAATCAGAAAAAATTATTGGCTTAAATTAATTATTTTAAGTATTTTTTTTTATCGTAGGCTTTATTTCAGAAACATTATTTATTGTTTCAACCTTATCCTCAACTTTTTCAGATATTTCCTCAACATCTGGAGCACTTTCATTTGACTTGCTATCAGAAAATCTTGCTCTTCTTTGACTTTCTTGTTCATTTAAAATTCTTGTAAAATGATCTGCGTGCTGAAAATAATTCTCTGAAAGAATTTTATCTCCATTTGATGAGGCTTCTCTTGCTAAATCATTGTATTTTTCAATTAATTTTGAGGCATTATGATTATTTCTGCCTGGAGCCTTTCTCTTAAAATTTTCATTGTTTGAATAATTAGACCCAAATTTTGGTCTGTCAGCATTGTTTTTGAAATTTCTGTCATTTCTTCTGAAATTATTTCTTCTTACATTGTTATTATTTCTAAATGTGACCATAATTTTATTTATTATATCTTTGTACTAACAATGCATCTATCGTTGAACGCAAGATCTTTTAAAGTACAATTTATATAAAAACCCTTTTCTTTTAATAGTTTAACTACTTTATTTTTTTGATTAAAACCTATCTCTAAAACAAATTTGCCATTTTTTTTTATCAGTTCAGATGATTTTTTTATTACTTTTCTGATTTCTGATAAGCCATCTACTCCACCATCTAATGCTAGTTTTGGCTCAAATTTAATAACATCACTCACCAAATATTTTAATTCACAACTTTTAATATAAGGAGGATTAGATATGATTAAATCATAATTGCCTTCCACAAATTTGTCAATATCTGATTTATAAAATTTTGTTCTTCCATCAACTTTGAGTCTTTTTGCGTTTATTTTGCATATATCAAGGGCATTTTTACTAATATCTATACCCGTGCCATAAAAATTTTTTCTTTCTTTTAAAATACTTAAAAGAATACATCCTGATCCAACCCCAATATCCAATATATTCATAAAATTTTTATGTTTAGTCAATTTTAAAACCTGCTCAACAATTACCTCTGTATCTGGTCGGGGGATAAGAGTATTTTTATTAACAAAAAATTCATTGTTCCAAAAAAATTTTTTGTTAATTAAGTGCGCTATTGGTTTATAGCTAGCACGTTCTTTTATTAATTTATTAAAATATTTTAAATTTTTATCTTCTAAATTTTTATTGTTGTTCAGTATGATAAATTTACGATCTTTTTTAAGTGTTTTAGCCATTAAGATTTCAGCATCTAATTTTGCTGTGATTATTCTTTTACTTGTTAAGATACTTGTTCCATGTTGGATTGCTAATTGTATATTCATTTAATTTAAATTACTTAAACTATCTTCTTGTGCCTGAAGCGTTAAGGATTCAATCATTTCATCAAATGCTTCTCCTTCTAAAAACTCCTCTAATCTGTGTAATGTAAGATTAATTCTATGGTCAGTGACTCTTCCTTGGGGAAAATTGTAAGTTCTTATTCTTTCAGATCTATCTCCAGTTCCAATTTTTGTTTTTCTATCTTGTGATCTTTCTTGATCAATTCTAGATCTTTCTAACTCATATAATCTTGATCTTAAAATTTTCATACCTTTTGCTTTGTTTTTATGTTGAGATTTTTCATCTTGTTGTGAAACAGATAAGCCAGTAGGAATATGTGTAATTCTTACTGCACTATCAGTAGTGTTTACTGATTGTCCACCAGGGCCACCAGCTCTAAATACATCAATCCTTAAATCAGACTCATTTATTTTAAGATCTACTTCCTCAGCCTCCGGTAGTACTGCAACAGTAGCTGCTGAAGTATGAACTCTTCCTTGAGTTTCAGTATCTGGAACTCTTTGAACTCTATGAACTCCACTCTCATACTTTAAAGTAGAATAAATATTTGTACCCTTTATTGAGGCTATTACTTCTTTTAATCCACCGGCATCACTTCTTGAAATAGATATTAATTCTAGCACCCATTTTTTTTTGTGACTTACTTTTTCGTACATCTTAAATAGGTCTGAAGCAAATAAACTTGCTTCTAGTCCCCCTGTTCCTGCTCTAATTTCTATGATCGCATTTTTTTTATCTGCTTCATCTTTAGGTAGCAAAAATAACTTTAGCTTTTTTTCATTTCTTTCATATTCATCTTTTAGCTCTAATAATTCCGTATCTGCTAATTTTTTTAATTCTTCATCAACAGAATTGTCATCCAAAATATTTTCTAATTCTTTTTTATCTTTTTCATATGACAAATACTTTTTTGCACTTACTATTACTTCACTTACATCAGAGTATTCTTTAGATTTCTCTGCAAAAAGCTTTTTATCTAAAACTCCAGATGATAAATCCTTTTCTAGAGTTGAGTGCTTTAATATTAGCTCTTCAATTGTTTTTGTTGGTATCATGAATTTTTTTCTAATTCAGAAGCTTTTTTTTCAACTTCTGACACAACTTTTTCTATAATATCATCCGTTAAAACTTTTTCGCTTTGAACTCCTGACAAATAAAGCATGTTATTACCTTTTCCACCACCAGTTATACCAATATCTGTCATAGCAGCCTCTCCTGGACCATTCACAACACATCCTATAATTGATAATGTCACAGGAGTTTTGATATGAGAAAGCTTTTCCTCTAATATTTTTACAGTATCAATTACTTGAAAACCTTGTCTTGCACATGAAGGACACGATATTATCTTAACTCCTCTATTCCTTAAACCTAAAGATTTTAATATTTCATTTCCAACTTTTATTTCTTCAGGAGGATCATCTGACAAAGAAATTCTAATTGTATCACCAATTCCGTCCATTAACAAAGATCCAAGGCCTATTGAGGATTTTATGCTTCCAGATACAAAACTTCCTGCCTCTGTTATCCCAAGATGTAATGGATAGTCCATCGCTTTAGAAAGTTGACGATACGCAGCTATTGATAAAAAAACATCTGACGATTTCACACTTACTTTAAAGTTAAAAAAATCTTGATCTTCCAAAATTTGAATGTTTCTTAAAGCGCTTTCAACTAATGCCTCTGGACATGGCTCTTTAAATTTTTCTAATATATCTCTTTCTAAGGATCCTGCATTAACTCCTATTCTAACTGAACAATCATTATTTTTTGCAGCACTAAGTACTTCATGAATTTTTACTTTATCGCCAATATTTCCTGGATTTATTCTTAAACATTTTGCTCCATTTTCAGCAGCTTCTATTGCTCTTTTGTAATGAAAATGAATATCTGCAACAATGGGTACAGATACATTTTTGACTATTTCTTTAAGAGCAAGAGTGGAATCTTCGTCAGGACAAGAAACTCTGACAATATCAGCTCCTTCATTTACAATATCATTAATTTGATTAATCGTAGCTTTTACGTTTGTTGTTAATGTATTTGTCATAGACTGTACAGAAATAGGGTTATCTCCACCAATTTTTACGTTTCCAACATTAATTACTTTTGTTTTTCTTCTTTTTATATCTCTGAAAGGTCTAACACTCATTTTAATCTAGTTTAAATTCTTTATGTAAAACTGCTACTGCTTTTTTTACATTTTTAGATGAGACTAGAACTGATATTTTGATTTCTGAAGTTGAAATTACTTGAATATTAATTTTTTGTGATGCTAAAGCTTGGAACATTCTATAAGTTATACCTGGGGTTGTTATCATTCCTACTCCAATAATCGAAACTTTGGAAACTTCTCTATCAAAAGATAGTTTTTTAAAAGATATTTTTTTATTCTGTTTTATTAATTTTTCAGTTTTTTTTAAATCTTCAGATTTTATTGTAAAAGTTAAATCAGTTTCTTTGCCATTTAATGAAATATTTTGGACAACCATGTCTACATTAATTAAATTACGTGATAATGGCTTAAAAATACATGCAGCTACACCTGGCCTATCTTTTACTCCTACAATTGTAATTTTAGCATCATTTTTTGTTGAGGAAATTCCTGTTATAATCTGATCACTAAATGACTTGGAAAATCCGGTTATCAAGGTCCCAGGTTTTTTAACAAAAGAAGATTTAACTTCTATATTTATTTTATTTAATTTAGCATCTTGAACTGAGGTAGGTTGCATAACTTTTGAACCAAGTGATGCCATTTCTAACATTTCATCGTAAAAGATTTTTTTTATTTTTTTTGCATTTTTATATTCTCTGGGGTCAGTTGTGTAAACTCCATCAACATCTGTATAAATAATACATTCATCTGCGTTTAAAAATTTTGCGAACATAATTGCTGTAGCGTCAGAACCACTTCTGCCAATTGTATTAAGTCTTGATTTGCTGTTGATACCTTGAAAACCAGTAATAATGGGAATTCCATCATTTTTAAGATAGTTTTTAATCTCTTTTGTAACTATATGACTAATTCTAGCGCCCGAGTAAGGTCCTTCAGTTAAAATTGGAACTTGCCATGACAGCCATGATCTAGATTTAAATCCAATATGGTTTAACCTTCCAGCTATTAACGCACATGAAACTTGTTCTCCAGTTGATACTAGAGCGTCGTACTCAGCTTTGTCAAAATTATTGCTTATCTGCCTAGATTTATCTACAAGGTCATTAGTAACTCCACTCATTGCGGAGGAAATAACAACAACTTTAGTTTTTTTCTTTTTATAGGATGCGATAATTTTACATACTTTTTTTATTCTATCAATGCTTCCTACAGAAGTACCACCAAATTTTAATACTACAGTTTTCATTTGATTAATTTAATTATTATAACTTAAATAACAATTGATAAAATACATCTTAGTTGTTATGTCAACTAATTAACAAAGATGAGTACTGTAAATAAAAAAGAAATTGAAAAATTTTCCAAAATGGCTGCTGAATGGTGGGATCCTGAAGGTAAATTTAAACCATTACATAAATTTAATCCAATAAGAATAAAATATATTAAGGATAATATTATTTATAGTTTTAAATTAAAATCTAAGGAGCAGCCTTTACAAAAAATTAATATACTAGATATAGGGTGTGGGGGCGGACTTCTATCTGAACCAATGGCAAGATTAGGGGCAAATGTAACTGGTATAGATGCATCTGATAAGAATATTAAAATTGCCAAACTCCATGCAAAAAAAAATAAACTTAATATTAATTATTTTTGTTCATCTCCTGAAAAACTAAAAATCAAAAAAAAATTTGATGTAATTTTAAATATGGAAATAATTGAACATGTAGAGGATATAAATTTTTTTATTAAATCTTGCTCGAAACTTTTAAAAAAAAATGGCTTAATGTTTGTTGCTACTTTGAATAAAACTTTAAAATCATATGTTTTTGCAATTATTGGTGCTGAGTACGTGTTGAGATGGCTTCCAATAGGAACTCATGATTGGGAAAAATTTGTGAGACCTGAAGATCTTAAAAATATTTTAAGTAAAAATAATTTAAAAATTGAAAAAATAGATGGAATGAATTTTGATATATTCAAAGATGAGTGGAATATTTCAAAAGATACCTCAATAAATTATATAGCAAAATCTTTAAAAGTTTAATTTTCTTTATCTTCTACCCATGGGATCATTTGTGTTTCAATCCCCTCTTCTTTAAGCTCAATAAGATCTTTCTTCGAAGCGTTACCATAAATACCTTTAGAATTCTTTCTTTTCTCATAATGAATAGATCTTGCCTCATAGGCAAAATTTTCACCTACGTATTTAAAATTATCTTTAATAAATTTCTGATAATCTTTGATGGTTTTTTTTATATTTTGATATTTTACAAATTCTGAATTATTTTTTTGACTTTTATTTTTATTCATTAATGTTGGTGCCATTAATGATTTGTCTATCTTAAGCGAATTACAATTATGGCAGTTTAATAGTTTTTTTCTTTTTAATTTTTCAAATTCTTTTGATGAAGCAAACCAACTATCAAATGTTATTTCACAGTCATTACAGATTAATTTATATTTTATCATTACTGTTTATTTAATTATCAAAGTATAATTTTCAATATTACTAACTTCGATAATCTGTATTAATTTCTACATATTTTTTCGTTAAATCCATCGTATAAACTGTAAAATTCTGAGAGCCAGTAAAAATTTCAATATTAAACTCGATGTTTTCATTTTTCATGTATTCGCTAGTTTTTTTTTCATCATAACTCTGATGTAATTTACCATCTTGTACAATTTTTAAATCACCAAATTTGATTGAAAGTTTTTTTAAATTTATTTTAGATCCTGCTTTTCCTATTGCCATTATTATACGACCCCAATTTGGATCTTCACCTGCAATTGCAGTTTTAACTAATGACGAGTTAGCAATTGAGAAAGCAATATTTTTTGCATCTATTTCTGATTTACATTTTTTTACATTAACTGTTAAAAACTTTGATGATCCTTCGCCATCAGAAACAACTCTTTTAGCTAAACTTAATAAAAGCTTATTTAAAGCTAAATCAAAGCTTTTAATTTTCGCCTCATTATAATTTTTTACTACTGGATTATCTGCTTTACCTGTTGCAAAAATAGTTACCATATCATTTGTACTTGTATCTCCATCACATGTAATGGCATTAAAAGTTGAAGAGATATTCTTTTTTAACAGTCTGCTTAAAATATCATTCGATAATTTTGCATCTGTAAATACATATGCTAATGTAGTTGCCATATTTGGATGTATCATTCCTGAGCCCTTAGCTATTCCATAAATTTTAATTTTTTGATTTCCAATTTTACACTCCTCCATAGCCAACTTAGGTTTGGTATCTGTTGTCATTATTCCAAGAGCAGCCTTCATCCAAATAAATTTATTTTGGGTATATTTTATTTTGCTAATCAAATTAGGTATCTGATTTAGTATCTTTTGATAAGGAAATGCCTCACCTATAGTTCCTGTGCATCCAAATATAATTTCTGTAGAAGAAATTTTTTTAGGATTATCTTCATCGAGCTCTTGTTTTTTATTCAACCCATTAGAAATTTCTAAAGAAATTTTCTTTAGGCCTTCATATCCTTCTTTTCCAGTAAATGCATTTGCGTTCCTTGTATTAACTAATAGTGAATAAACTTTCTTACATTTTTGATTTAAATTCCATTTGATATTTTCTGAAATTATTTTTGATTGTGTATAAACAGACGCATGATTAGCTCCATCTCTAAAATAAAACATTACCAAATCATCCCTGTTATCTTTGTAGAGATTAGCACTACCAACAGAAATTGATAAACCATCTACATGTTCTAGGTCTTGAAAATCAATCATTCTGGTGTTTTTTGATTTTGAAGATAAAAAATTTGATAAATTAATTCCCATAATGTTTAAAATAATTATTTAATACATATATTAAACAATATAAGTAAACAATAAATCAAATACTCATGTTTAATCCATTAAATTTAATTTCTAAATTTATTAAATCTGGTAACCAAAAAGAGCTCGATAGAATTTCAAATATTGTAACAAAAATAAACTCTCTAGAAGATGAATACAAAAATTTAGACGATTTAGATTTTCCAAAAAAAACATCTATTTTTAAAGAACAAATTAAAAATGGAAAAAAATTAGATGAGATTTTACCTGAAGCTTTTGCATTGGTGAGGGAGGCTTCTAAACGAACTCGAAATGAAAGACACTTTGATGTTCAAATAATTGGTGGTGTTGTTTTGCATGAAGGCAAAATTGCAGAGATGAGGACTGGAGAAGGTAAGACTTTAACGATCACTTTAGCTGCATATCTTAATGCGCTGTCTGAAAAAGGAGTTCATATAGTAACTGTAAATGATTATCTTGCAAAAAGAGACTCCATAGAAATGGGGCAAATATATAATTTTCTTGGCCTTACATCGGGCTACATCAATAACGATCAAGATGATGAAAATAGAAAGAAAAACTATAGTTGTGACATAACCTATGCAACTAATAGTGAATTAGGTTTTGATTATTTGAGAGATAATATGAAATTTTCAGAACCAGAAATGGTTCAGAGAGAACATGCTTTTTCTATTGTTGATGAAATTGATTCCTGCTTAATTGATGAGGCTAGAACTCCCCTTATTATTTCGGGATCAGCAGATGATAAAACTGCTCAATATCTTGCGATAGATAAACTTGTTAAACAATTAAATGATAAAGATTACGAAATTGATGAAAAAGATAGAGGTATTCTTTTAACTAATGATGGAATTAATAATGTAGAAAAAATTTTTTCTGACGCAGGTATTTTAAAAAATAATAATTTTTATGATCCAGAAAATTTAGGTTTAGTTCATCATGTAAATCAAGCATTACGTGCAAATCATTTATTTGAAAAAGGTAAAGATTATATTGTTAAAGATGAAAGTCTTAAGATAATTGATGAACTTACCGGTAGAATTTTAGAAGGAAGAAGATTTGGTGATGGATTACATCAGGCATTAGAAGCAAAAGAAAAAATTACTATTCAGGCAGAAAATCAAACCTTAGCTTCGATAACCTATCAAAATTATTTTAAACTTTATAAAAAAATATCAGGATGTACAGGAACAGCCGCAACAGAGTCAGAGGAATTTTTTGAAATTTATAATTTACCAGTAGTAGTGATACCTACAAATAATGAAATGATCAGAAAGGATTACAATGATCAAATTTTTAGAACTGAAGGTGAAAAAAATGATGCAATTATTGAAAGGATTGTTGAGTGTCATAATTTAGGACAACCAATTTTAATATTTACATCAAGTATAAATAAATCAGAAATTTATTCAAAATTACTTAGTAAAAAAAATATTAAACATGTTGTTTTAAATGCAAAAAATCATGCAAATGAAGCAGAAATTATTGCGAATGCTGGTAAGGAAAATTCGGTAATAATTACAACCAGCATTTCTGGAAGAGGTGTAGATATTCAATTAGGAGGTAAAAAAGGATCTGTTCAAGATGAACAATTAAAAATTGATAAGGATAAGATTAAAACATTGGGTGGTTTATTTGTTATTGGTACAGAAAGAATGGAGTCTCGAAGAGTTGATAATCAGGCGAGAGGAAGGGCTGGCCGACAAGGAGATGAAGGTAGTTCTATTTTTTATGTAAGTTTAGAAGACGATTTAATGAGGATTTTTGGTTCAGAGTCTATGAATAATATGCTTGAAAAATTAGGATTAAAAGATGGAGAGAG
>QBYD01000020.1 GCA_003282975.1 Pelagibacteraceae bacterium AG-325-C10 | reverse complement strand
AAAGCACCTATAAAAATTTCTAAAACTTATGTTCCAAAAGATACTGAAAAATACATGTGTGAAAAACATAAAGTATTTTTTAGAATGAGACTTACAGAATGGAAAAAAGAATTAGTTAAAGCAAATAATGAGGCACTTTATAACGGTAGCATGGATGATAACAGTATTTCTGCTGATATTGTTGATCAAGCAAGTTCATACACTGATAAAAATGTAGAAATGAAAGCTATTAATAGACAAATAAAACTAATTTCAGAAATAGATAAAGCGTTAGCAAGAATTCGAGAGGATATTTATGGGTATTGTCTAGATACAGCTGAACCAATTGGATTAAAAAGATTAATGGCTAGACCCGTAGCTAAATATACAATCGCTGCACAAGAAAAGCATGAAAAAGATGAAAAAGTTCATGCAGATGATTAATCTCAGTTAATTAATTAGCATCAAGAACTGCATGTAAGAACTGTTTGGTTCTTTCATTTTGTGGATCGTCAAACAATTGTTCTGGTGGACCTTGTTCAAATATTTTACCCTCATTAAAGAAACAAACTCTATCTGAAATTTCTCGTGCAAATCCCATTTGGTGAGTAACCATTATCATTGTTAAATTATGTTCTTTATTTAAAGATCTAATTACATTTAAAACTTCTCCCACAACTTCAGGATCTAAAGCTGATGTAATTTCATCAAGCAACATTACTTTTGGTCTCATTGCTAACGCTCTTGCAATTGCAACTCGTTGTTGTTGTCCTCCTGAAAGTCTACTTGGATGTTCATCTTTTTTATCAGATAAACCAACTAATTCTAATAAATCCAGGGCTCTTTGTTCTGCTTCATCTTTTTTCATGCCCAAAACTTCTATAGGTGCCTCTATACAGTTTTGTAAAGCTGTCATATGAGGAAATAGATTAAATTGTTGAAATACCATTCCAATTTTTGATCTTCTTTCCCTTAAATATTTTTCACTAGCCTCAACTAATTTACCATCTGACTCCATATGGGTTAGTGGCTCACCATCTAAATGGATTACACCTTGGTTTATTTTTTCTAAAGTCATCAATACTCTTAAAACTGTCGTTTTCCCTGATCCAGACGGTCCAATTATAGATACCATTTCATTTTTTTTAATCTCTAAATTTAATTTATCTAGAACAACCAAATCTCCATATTGTTTTGTTACATCTAAAAAATTAACTATGATATCTGATGAGTTTTTTTTCATATTAAAGTTGTTCTTTTTTTATTTTTCCTTGAGCTAGATTAACATTTTTTTCAATTTTTCTAATCCACATTGCTGCAGGAATTGATAAAGTTAAAAATATTAAACCTACTATAGTATATGGTTCTAAATAACGGTAATGATATCCTCCAACAGCGGTTGCTGCATGAAATAGTTCTGCAACACCAATGGTAGATAGTAATGGTGTATCTTTAAAAATACCAACTAAGTAATTTCCCATGCCTGGTATTGCAATTGGAAATGCTTGAGGTAAAACTATTTTTCTATATGTATAAAATGTTGAAAAATTTAAAGCTCTACACGCTTCCCATTGTGTTTTAGGTACACCTTCTAAAGCTCCTCTATATACCTCTGATAAATAAGTTCCAAAATGAAGACCAATTGTAATCATTCCACAAACCCAGGCTGATAATGTAATTCCAAATTGAGGTAGTACAAAATAAACAAAAAATAATTGAATAAGTAGAGGTGTTGATCTAATAAATTCAACAATTTCTCTATTGACCATATTTACTATTTTAATTGGGGTTCTTTGACCTAATAAAAATAATAATCCAACGATTGCAGCAATAGCGTAACCAATTCCAGCAGCTAAAATTGTGTTCAAAGTTGCAAGCAACATTTGAGGTAATATCTCGATTGCAAAATCCCATCTCCACTCTGCATTCATATTAAATTTTATCCTTTCCTACTTTTCTTGCAGCAATAACCTCTAGCCATCGTAAAAATGGAACAAGAAAAAATCTTGAAATTATATAATAAATTAAAAGCGCAGTTCCAAAACATTGGGCTGAAAGCCAAGTAATCGCATTTATTTGTTTTGCTTCAAATGTTAAGTCAACTACTGTTACTAAAGCAACAAGTGCTGTTGCCTTTAAAAGTTCTACAGTTAGATTTGCAGCAGGAGGTAATATAATTGGAAATATTTGAGGTATAATTATTTTTCTCATTCTCTTAGCTGGTGTAAAGTTGAGTGCAAACGCACCTTCCCATTGACCCTTAGGAACTGCCAAAATTCCACCTCTCACAATTTCTGCTCCATAAGCACCAAAATTCATCCCTATAGCAACTACCCCAGCGGTAAATGCTTCAAGTGTTAAGCCAAAAAAAGGTAATACATAGTAAAACCAAAATAATTGTACCAATAAAGATGTGCCTCTAAAAAATTCTATGTAAACTGTAGCTGTTCCTTGAATTATAGGATTTTTTGATAATCGCATTAATCCAAAGATTAATGAAATGATTACATAAAGAATAGTTGAGCAGACTAATACCTTAATAGTGGTTATTGTTCCGAATAACATAGTTGGACCATGCTCGGATAAAAATGCAAAATAGCTCACAAAAAAACCTATTTGGTTAAAAAAAAATCAGGCGAACAGTTTATTGTCGCCTGATTAATTAAAAATTAATTTTTTTATTTAGTTGAACAAGCCCAATCTGTAGTCATTTCAGGAGGAGGTAATTGAGCTTTATCATAGCCATATTTACCAGCTCTTTCTAACATCTTATCTGGGTTTGCCATAACTTTTGCTAACGCAGCATTAAAGCTATCTCTAAACTCAGTATCAGTTTTTCTAAAACCAATACCAACTACGTTTACAGTTTCCATTGGCATTAACTTTGGATCTGTTACTTCAAATGCACCACCTGTTTTTTCTTCATGCTCTTTAGCACCAAAGAATGTTTGAACAGCAACATCCGCTCTACCTGCTTTCATAGCAGCTAAAATTCCAACTTCACCTTCAACTAATAACATTTGGCTTTCTGGAACACCAAATTTTTTAGCAGCTTCTACTGTGTTGAAACCAGCACCAGTTACAAGTTTTGCACCAGTACTAATTACATCGGCATAATTGTTAATATTTTTAGGATTTCCTTTAGGTACTAACATCGCATCTCCAAAAACTCCAATTGGGTCTGAAAAGTTGATGTTTGCACATCTGCTTTTTAAAATGTACATACCACCAGTAATCATGTCTGATCTATTTGCATTAATTCCAGGAATTAATCCTGACCATTCAAATACTTTTGTTTCATGCTCAGTAATTCCCATTTCTTCAAGAACTGTTAAAGCAATCATGTTAACAAACCCTAAAGCTTCACCATTATCTCCAGCATAAGCCCATGGTACTGCAGTTCCAAAACCTAGTCTTAACTTGTGTCCATCTTTTAATCTATCAGTCAATGTTGCGGCATTAACAGATGAAATACTAAAAAGAATAACAAGAAAAACTGAAATCGATTTAATTAATTTATTCATTATCTTTCTCCCATTGTTTAATAATAAACAAAGGTTAACAAGATTTCTAATTTGATGCAAATAAACTTAAATTTCAAGATCAACTTGTAATTGAATCTAAGGCTAAATATTTATTACATCTTGAATATTTATCTTGCCATCATCTAAGGCAGTTAAATAAATTCCCATTTCAAAATGATTATAAGTTTTTTTTAATGATTGAAGTAAGTTAAATGAATTATCATCTGTTCGTGGTTTTAAATTAATTGCAACACATCTTGGTATATTTTTTTCTACTTTAAAAGAAACATTGTTAATCTTAATAATTTTTCCAATCCATTCACGTTCTTTCCAAGGTTCAATTCCATCTATACAAATATTTCCTCTAAATATTGAGTTTTCGACGTTTCTATCAATTTTTTTTCGAAAATCATTGATGCTTTGAATGTTTATAAGTGAAACTGAATTTACAAAATTTACTTTATTAGAAATTGAGGTATCAAAAAAAGGAAATTCATTATTTTTCATTAAAGTTATTGGTTGCTTTAAGGAACTTTCTAATTCTGAAATTTTATTTGAAAGTGCTTCACGTTCTTCTGATTGGTTTATATCAATAGTAAATATTTCTTTATCTTTTAGAGTGAGAGTTAGTTTTTCATTTTTATAAATAAAGTTATATTTATTCAATACTGGAGAGTTTTTTAATGTTAAAACTTTGTTCCACTTTCCCTTTCTGTCATCTGGGCTTTTTTCAAATAATTTTGCCTGTTCTTGGTCTAGGTCTTTTGCAAATGCAAAAATTCTATCGCTAACAATTCCAATATCTTTTTTAATTTCACAATTTTTAATTGTTTGAAATGATACAGATTTAACTGGACAGTAATTTATTGAAGAAATATTGGCACTCATATAAAGTTTTCAAAATAATATGTCTTATCTTTCTTCAAATCAACTTAAACAATATGAGGATGAAGGGTTTGTTTCTCCAATAAATATTTTTTCAAAAGAAAAGGCAAAAGAAATTCGAGATGAAATAGAATTGATAGAAAAAGAAATGCCTGGTGAAATAAATAAGTCAGGAAGATATAATGCTCATTTAATTTCGCCTCTGTTAGATGAGGTCACACATCATCCTAAAATATTAGATGCTGTTCAAAGTTTAATTGGTGAAGATATACTTGTGTGTGGAACAACTCTTTTTATTAAAAATCCAAATGAAAAAGGTTTCGTAAGCTATCATCAGGATGCAAAATATATAGGTCTTGAACCATATAATTGGGTTACGGCCTGGGTTGCAATAACAGACTCTAATGAACACAACGGTTGTATGAGAATGTGGTCAGGTTCACATAAAGACAATTTGAAAGATCATGATCAGATGTTTAATGAAGGAAATTTACTAACTAGAGGTCAAACTGTTAACAATGTACCAATAGAAAAGACAACGCCTTTAATATTAACAGCAGGTCAAATGTCTTTACACCATCCGACTACAGTACATGGTTCAGAGTTAAATAAAAGTGATGATCGAAGAATAGGTTTTGTAATTCAAAGTTATATTGGAACTAATGTCAGACAGATTTTAGGTAAAAATAGTGTTCAGTTAGCAAGAGGTACGGATAAATACAATTTTCATGAAAAAATTGGAAGATCTAAATCATTAATGGATAAAAAAGATATTGAATTAAAAAAAAAAGAAAATGACAATCTTCAAGAAATTTTTTATAAAGGAGCATCTAAAAAAGGTCAATTATAATTAAAAATGAAAAAAAATAAATCTAATAAAAATTCAATTTCATTTCTTTTCGCTAAAAAATATATTTATATTTACTATCCTATTATTTGGATAGTTCTATTATTATATGTGTTTACACGATGAATAGTAAATTAATATTAATTATCATTATTGTTTTAGCCATTGAGTTATCTGGTAATGGTATCTTAACTTCTCTATTTAAATTGATGAATTAAATTATGGTTGAGGAGGCAAATCTTTCTTATTCATAAATTGATACCCTTTTATAACCGCCTCTCTTGTTGAAATTTCAGAATACCATCTTGATAAATTTTTAAAATTTTTAAGACCTACGTCATGCCACTCATGCCTAGCAATCCATGGCCAAGTTGCAATATCGGCTATAGTATATTTTTCACCTGCAAGAAAATCTGAAACATTTAATCTATTATCCAATTCTTGGTATATTCTTTTAGTGATTTTAAAATATCTTTCTTCTCCAAATTCACTTTTACCAGGATTGTAATGATGAAATTGATGATGTTGACCAATCATTGGTCCTATTGTTCCCATTTGAGCCATTAACCATTGGTTAATTTCTAATCTATCTGGTTGATCATAAAACTTTCCACTTTTCTCTCCCAGATACATTAGGATTGCCCCTGACTCAAAAATACTTTCGTTATTTTCATGATCCATAATTACTGGTATTTTACTAAAAGGACTTAATTTTATAAACTTAGGATCAAATTGCTCGTCGTTACTTATATCTATCTTTGTTAATTTATACTCATAACCAATCTCTTCCAGCATGATACTAATTTTTTTACCATTAGGTGTATCAGCCGTGAGAAGCTCAATCACTTTTGACGCCTAGTCGATCTTTTAACGTTTTGGAGGAAGTTGTGAATTCAAATCTATACTTTTCATCAGGTCTTGCCAGTTTAAAACAAGCTCTAGCAGCTAAAGCGCCCTCATGAAAACCTGACAATATAAGCTTTAATTTTCCTGGGTAAGTGCAGATATCACCTACTGCATAAATACCTTTTTGATTTGTCTCAAATTTTTCAGTATCTACTTCAATAGTTTTTTTATCAATATTTAATCCCCAATTTGCAATTGGTCCTAGTTGCATGATAAGCCCAAAAAAACCCAAAACGTAATCTGAATTAAGAGTTTTGATTTCTTTGTCATCATTTTTGATGTCAATACTTTCTAATTTTTCTTCGCCCTTAATAGAACTCATTTGATATTTGGTATACAGATTAATTTTTCCTTCTTTTGCGAGTTCATGCACTTTATCAACTGTTGCCTGTGAGGCTCTAAAATCATCTCTTCTGTGAATTAAATTTACTTTTGAGCTTTTTGATAATTCAACAGCCCAATCCAAAGCACTGTCTCCTCCTCCAAAAATAGTTACTGTTTTCCCCTCAAATATTTTTTTATCTTTAATAGAGTAAAAAACTGATTGATTTTCAAATTTTTCACACTCTTTTACAGGAAATTTTCTAGGTTCGAAGGATCCAACACCTCCAGCAATTATGATATTTGGAGTAAAAAATGTTTTTCCATTATTAGTTTTTACTACCCAATTCTCATTTTCTTTTTTCACTTCATCAACTCGTTCACTAAGATGAAATTTAATATCAAAAGGTTTTAATTGATTAATTAAATTATTAGTTAGTTCTTCTCCTGTGCATTCAGGAACGGCTGGTATGTCATAAATTGGTTTATCTGGATAAAGTTCAATGCATTGCCCACCTATTTTATCTAAATTATCAACTATCTCACAATCAAGACCAATTAATTTTAATTGATGTGCAGTGAACAAACCAGTTGGTCCTGCTCCAATTATTAATGCATCTGTTTTATTCATTTAAACCTGCTTTTCTGGAATGTTAACTGTTAAGCCATCTAGCTCATCTGAAACTATTACTTGGCAACTTAATCTACTAAATTTATTTGGCTCGTAAGCCATATCCAACATATCTTCTTCTCCATCTTCTTTAGCAGGAAGTTTATCTAACCATTCCTCATTTACATAAACATGACAAGTTGCACATGCCATTCCACCACCACAATCCGCATCAATTCCAGGAATATCATTTTGAACAGCGCCCTCCATAACCGTAAGTCCGTTTTGAACATCAATTGTATGTGTAAGATTATCGTGTGTGATGTAATTTATTTTTGCCATGAATTAGATATATGCTCTTAAAAAAAAAGGGCAAGTATGTAAAAACATACTCGCCCTAATTTAAATATTTTACTTAGTAAAACTACTTAGCTCTTTTTCCGCTTGAACTAGTTGCAGCAGCCCAAATTACTAGACCAAATGCAATTTTGTTAACAAAGTCAGCTAAGTTGTAAACAACGTTAAGTGATTCTGCATCCACACCACCTGTTAGGTAACCAAATACATAACCTAATGGGTAAATCGCCCAACCTACTGTAACGATCATTCTCATTGCACCAAAAGCAGTTACAAGAGCCTTGTTTCCACTTTTTGCTGCAGCTTTACCTGCTTCACCTGAGAATATTTCATAAAGAATGTATACCCAACCTGCCATACCGATAATGAAACCAAGTGTAGCATTGATGTATCCAGCTTCTCCTAAATATCCACCTACTAGCATAACTATTGAACCTAATAACAATCTCCAGAACATTCCAGAATTTGCTTTTCCTACAGCTGATAGAATTAAATAGAATTCAACCATTTGTAGTGGCACAGTAATTAACCAGTCAATATATCTGTATACTGTTGGCGAGTCTCCAGTAGTCACCCATACCTCTCTCATGTACATGTAGTGTATGAATGCTATACCAGTTACTAGACCTGCAACGATAACTGAAGTTCTCCAGCCCGCTGCCACGTTGCCAGTTTCCATAAAAAAGAAAGCAGTAGCTGCTAACATTCCCATAGAGATAACCCAAAATGAAATTCCAACGAAATCATCTTGTGCTAACATGACATCCGCGTTTGCAACACCTGTAACACCTAATAGTGCAACAGCTGTAAGCGCAAACAATTTAAGTTTTTTCATAAAAAACTCCCTCTTTAGTTAGTTTTTATTTTTTAGTTTATATAAACTAGGCTTAGGTTTTCCTAAACCAAGATAGAGCGTTAAATAGCAAATAATTTTAGATTATAGAAGACTTAATTGTCATTAATTAACATTGATTTTACTTATTTTTTAAAATTAAATGCAATTTTTAATTTAAAAACCAACGAATTTAACGAAATCGAATCAAAATTTATGTCAAAAAAATTTAGTCAAATTTATCAACAATCTATAAAAAATCCTGAAACTTTTTGGCAAGAAGCATCTAATGATATCTTTTGGTTTAAGAAACCTACTAAAATTTTAAACAAATCTAACCCTCCTTTCTATAAATGGTTTGAAGATGGTGTTACCAATACTTGTTATAACGCTTTAGATATACACATCGATCAAGGAAGAGGTAAAAAAACTGCTTTAATATACGATAGCCCAATCACTGGTAATAAAAGTCAATTTACATACGAAGAACTTAGATCAAAAGTTTCAAAGTTTGCAGGAGCACTGAAAGATCAAGGTATAATTAAAGGTGATAGAGTAATTATTTACATGCCAATGATACCAGAGGCGGTAATTGCTATGCTTGCATGTGCGAGAATTGGAGCAATTCACTCTGTAGTCTTTGGAGGCTTTGCATCAAATGAACTTGCTAGCAGAATTGATGATAGTAAAGCAAAAATATTAGTCACTGCATCATGTGGATTTGAACCTGGAAGGACAGTTGAATACAAACCTCTAGTAGATGAAGCTATTAAACTAGCTAATCATAAAATCGAAAAGATGATTTTGTTTCAAAGATCAGGTCATGAGGTAAAATTAAATGCTCCATTAGAAGTTAGTTGGGAAGAAGTAATATCAGATGCAAATGATGCTGACTGTGTTGAAATGAATTCAAATGAATTTGCATATATTCTCTACACTTCAGGAACAACAGGAACGCCCAAGGGTATTGTAAGAGATATTGGTGGTCACATAGTTGCACTAAAATGGACTATGAAAAATATCTACAATATTGATGTTGATGATATTTGGTGGTCAGCTAGTGATATTGGATGGATTGTTGGACACTCGTATATCGTCTACGCTCCTTTATTTAAAGGTTGCACAACTGTCTTGTTTGAAGGAAAACCAGTTGGTACACCTGATGCTGGAGCTTTTTGGAAAATAATATCTGATTACAAAGTAAAATCTCTCTTTACAGCTCCAACAGCATTTCGAGCAATTAAGAAAGAAGATCCAGAGGGTAAGTTTTTTTCAAAATATGATTTAAGTAATTTTGAAAGTTTATTTCTTGCTGGTGAAAGAGCAGATCCAGATACAATTAAGTGGGCAGAAAATTTATTAAAAGTTCCAGTGATTGATCACTGGTGGCAAACAGAGACTAGTTGGGCAATCAGTTCAAACTGTACAGGAATTGAAATGATGGAAACTAAATATGGTTCAGCTTGTAAAGCAGTTCCAGGTTACGATGTAAAAATTATTAAACCTGATCAAACTTTAGCAGAACCAAATGAAATGGGTGATATCGTTGTTAAACTACCATTACCACCAGGAACTTTTCCAACATTATGGAATGCAGATCAAAGATACAAAGAAAATTATATGACTAATTACGAAGGTTACTATCAAACGTATGATGCAGGACACATTGATGAAGATGGTTATATTTGGATTATGTCTAGAACCGATGACATTATAAATGTTGCAGGCCATAGATTATCAACTGGCGCTATTGAAGAAGTTTTATCTGAACATCAATCAGTTGCTGAGTGTGCGGTGCTTGGTATTGCAGATAAATTAAAAGGTCAACTTCCTATAGGATTAGTTGTTCTTAAATCTGGAGTAGATAAAGATAATGATACTATTTCAAAAGAATGCATTCAGATGGTAAGAGATAAAATCGGACCAGTTGCAGCATTTAAAGTTGTAATTGTTATTAAAAGATTACCTAAAACAAGATCTGGTAAAATTTTAAGGGGGACTATAAGAAAAATTGCAGATAACGTAGACTATAAAGTGCCACCAACTATTGATGATCCTGCAATACTAACTGAAATTAAAGAAGATTTAATTAAAAATAATATATTAAAAAACTAGAGGTTTTCCTTCAGGATCTCCTAAAATGTTACCATCTTTCATTTTAATTTTTCCAGCAATAATTGTGTGTGTTGGAGTTCCTTTGAATTTATCGCCGTTAAATGGTGTCCATCCACATTTACTTTCAATATTTTCATTTTTAATTTCAATTATTTTATTCATATTAACAATTGTAAAATCAGCATCAAATCCTTCTTTGATAAATCCTTTATTTTTAATCCCAAAAATTTTTATTGGGTTTTCACATACAAGGTTCATCAATTGATTTAAAGTAAGCTTTCCATCATTTACATGATTTAACATAACTGGCATTAAAGTTTGAACACCTGGCATTCCTGATGGTGAGTTTGGATATTCTTTTTCTTTATTTTCTTTTAAATGCGGAGCATGATCAGAACCAATTGTATCATTTAAATTATTTTTAACCGCATACCATAATCTATCATAATGAGATTTATCTCTTAACGGAGGATTCATTTGAGCATAAGTTCCAAGCTTGTCATAACAATCTGGAGCATAAATTGTCAAATGCTGTGGAGTTATCTCAAAAGAAATATTTCCTTTATGTTGTGATAAAAAATCTACTTCATCTTTAGTAGTTACATGAAGAACATGGGCCCTCTTTTTGTATTTTTCAGCAATTCTTACAATTCGTCTCGTTGAGGAGATCGCGCATTCAACACTTCTCCATACTGGATGAGTATGAACATCACCTTGTTTAATTAACTTTTTGTTTGTATTCAAAATTGCCTCATCTTCAGAGTGAACTGCCACAACTTTTGACGCGTTTTGAAAAACCTTGTCTATATCATCTTCTTCGGCAACCAATAAATTACCCGTTGAAGATCCAGCAAAAAGTTTAATCCCACAGCAACCTTCTAAACCCTCTAAGCTTGCTAAATCATCTGCATTATCTGCTGTTGCACCAAAATAAAAAGCGTGATTGCAATACATTCTATTTTTGGCAAGATTTATCTTTCTTTGGAATTCTTTCATATTAGATGTTGGAGGATTAGTATTTGGCATTTCAAATACACTAGTAATACCTCCAGCTATTGCAGCTCTACTTCCTGAGTGTAAATCTTCTGTGTCTGTTGAGCCTGGTTCTCTAAAATGAGTTTGAGTATCAATACATCCCGGTAAAACGGTTTGACCTTCAGCGTTTATAGTTTCTTTGGCATCTTCTAAAATTTCACCAATTTTATGAATTTTTCCATCTTTAATAGCAACATTTACTTCTTTTAATTGTCCTTCGATGTAACATTGTCCATTTTTGATTATAAGATCTAACATTTTAAGAAAATGTTATTATATTACATTTAATGATTAATCAATTATGAATACTAAAAATGTTTACATTTTAGATGATAGAGCGATCCTTTACGTGAATGGAGAAGATGCAAAAGAATTTCTTCAAAATCTTATAAGCAATGATGTAAATAAAGTAAGCGATACAAATAGTTGCTTTACATCTCTTCTCTCCCCGCAAGGTAAATTTTTATTCGAGTTTATTATTATTAAACATAAGTCTGGTTACATGCTTGACTGTGAAAAATCTCAAGTTGATGGCCTATTTAAACAACTAAATGTTTACAAATTACGATCAAAGGTTGAAATTTTAAATTTAAGTAATGAATTCGTAGTTGCAGCCTTTGGTTATGAAAAATTCCTTACCTTTGATGAAGCTCAAGATGTTCCAGGTTTTACTTTAAAATATAGAGAGGATCCTATTTTTTTAGACCCAAGAAATAAACAATTAGGAGCAAGGCTGATTATAAATTTAGAGAAACTTTACTTATCATTAAAAAAACTAGGTCTACAGGGCTCTAATCTTAAAGATTACTACTCCTTTAGCCATAAACTTGGGATAGTTCCAAAAGATCTTAATAAATTACAAAATAAATTATTTGGTATTGAGTGTAATTATGAAGAATTAAATGGAATTGATTTCAAGAAAGGCTGCTATATAGGACAAGAAAATACAGCACGTATTAAGCTTAAGAATAAACTTTCAAAAAGATTATTGCCTATCAATTCAGTCCAAGGTGAATTAACTGAAGGTGAAAGCATTTATCATAAAGAAAAAGAAATTGGCAAAGTATTAATTGAAAAGGATTACCCGTTCGCTTTAATAAAATTCAGAGATGTAAATTTAATTGAAAATATTGATTTTGATACAAAAGGCGCTTCGATAAAAATAGAGAAACCTGATTGGATAAAAACTAATTAGTTATTTAAATATATAAATAAATATTAAGATTATAAGCACTACAATTACCCAAATACTAAGATTTTTAAGAAATTGCTTTAATTGAGAGTTTGATTGTAAAAAACCTGGAAGCACTAATGCTAAAACTCCCAACATAAATACTACTGAAAGTAATTTATCCATACTCGAAAATCTTTATCATGATATAATTTTTTGTTTTTGATTATCTGAACTCACAAAAATTTATTTCATTTGATAAATAATCATCAGAACCATCCTCATCAATATCACCAAGATTAACTTTAATACAAGACATGTTTCCTGCCATACCACACGTATTATTTTTATGAGCATAACCCATTGCCAATTGACCTTTTGGAACGTTTGATGGTGGACATATTCCATTACTCCATGAGGATCCTGATATAGAACTATTTAGTGGATTTTTTATTCCATAATTTTCTAAATATATCTTATAGGTAATTGAATCTGCATTTAACATATTCTTAGAGAAACTTGGTGTATTACATGTATGACTATTTGGGGATCTTCCATCTAGATAAGGGCCGAAAGTAACTTGTATTTCATTAAAACATCCAGTGGCTGAATTTAAAATTTTTTTTTCTATATTTGCATATCTTGTTTCTAATGTTTTAATTTTTGCACTACTAGTATACCCACTATAAGCAACTACCCCTACTGCAGCTAGGATACTTATGATTGCTACAACGACTAAAAGTTCTATTAAGGTGAAGCCTTTTTGTTTCATAAAAAATATTATCAAATTTTAAATTATGAGTCTAAAAATACTTTATATCGAACAGAATCTATTCTTCATATCAACATAATGATCAGTAAAATTGCAACACAGTTCAACAAAATGAATTGAAAATTTTTATTAAAAAGTCCCAATAACAAATTAATTTTGGTGCGGTTGGAGAGACTCGAACTCTCATGGACTAGGTCCACACGGCCCTCAACCGTGCCTGTCTACCAATTTCAGCACAACCGCAATATGTCTCATAATAAATTAATGACAATGATGTTTCAAATTGATAAATTTTATTATGGAATTTACACAAGAAATCAAAATAGCTACAGATCCTATTTATCAAAAAATTTCAAAGGTAATGCCTGAAATTGAATGGTCAGTACATGCTCCATATATTCATAGAATTAATCAATTAAAAAAAGAGAAGAATGCGATTGTTCTCGCGCATAATTATCAAACTCCTGAAATATATCATGGAATATCAGATGTTGCAGCAGACTCTTTAGCACTTGCAATTGAAGCAGCCAAAACAAAAGCAGATATTATTGTCATGGCGGGAGTTCACTTTATGGCTGAAACTTCAAAATTAATGAGCCCTGAGAAAAAAGTTCTTCTTCCAGATATGGACGCGGGTTGCTCGCTTTCATCATCTGTAACTGGTAAAGATGTAAGATTACTTAAAGAAAAATATCCAGGTGTGCCGGTTGTGTCATACGTTAACACTTCAGCAGATGTAAAAGCTGAAACAGATATTTGTTGCACATCGGCAAATGCGGTTAAAATTGTAGAATCTCTTGGTGTTAAAAAAGTTATATTTTTACCAGATGATTATCTTGCAAAATATGTAGCTTCTCAAACCAATGTAGAAATTATTGCTTGGAAAGGTATATGTATGGTTCATGATCAATTTAATGAAAGAGAAATTAATGATATTAGAGCGAGAAATCCTGGAATTAAAATCATAGCACATCCAGAATGTCCACCTGAAGTAATTAAAGCTAGCGACTTTGCAGGTTCTACTGGTGGCATGATTGATTATGTTAAAAGTAATCAACCTAAAAAAGTTATGATGGTCACTGAATGCTCAATGAGCGATAATATTCAAGTCGAAAATCCTAATGTAGAATTTATAAGGCCATGCAACCTATGTCCTCATATGAAAAAAATTACACTACCAAAAATACTAGATTGTTTAGAAAATGAGACTGGTGAAATAATAATGGATAAAGAGACAATTGAAAAAGCTAGAATTCCAGTTGAAAGAATGGCTGCTGTAGGCAGATAAAATTCTAGTGGCCAAAATCAAACTTAGCAAAGATTTTATTCGTAATTCTGTTAAAATTGGATTAAATGAAGATCTTTATCCTTCTGGAGATATAACCTCTAACTTAGTTAACATTAATAAAATTATTAAAGTCAAACTTCTATCAAATCAGGAAGCAATTGTTGGTGGATTACTATTTGTCCAACATGCTTTTAATTTGGTTGATCCTAAAATTAAATTTTTAGTTAAAAAAAAAGATGGATCAAAAGTCAAAAAAGGCTCTCTGATTGCAATAATTGAAGGTAAAGCAAAAAATATTTTAATTGCTGAAAGAGTTGCACTAAATTTTTTATCTCATATCTCTGGTATAGCAACAAAGACAAATAATTTTGTAAAACTGGCCGGTAAAAAATGTAAAATATGTTGCACACGTAAAACTATTCCAAACTTAAGAGTCATTCAAAAATATGCAGTTAAATTAGGTGGTGGAACTAATCATAGATTTAATTTAAGTGATGAGTTTTTAATTAAAGATAATCATATTGCCTCATCAAATATCCGAGATTTAGTATCACTTGCTATAAAGAATAAAAAAGGAAGAAAAATTACTGTTGAAGTTGATAGTTTAAAACAGCTTAAAGTAATTATGGGTCTTAAATTTAATACTGTTTTATTTGATAACATGAATATTAAAAATCTTAGGGCTGGAGTAAAGATTGCTAAAAAATTTTACGAGACAGAAGCTTCAGGAAATATTAATTTAAAAACGGTTAAAATAGTTGCTTCAACTGGTGTAGACAGAATTTCAATTGGAAGCATTACGCATAGCGCGGCAGCGATTGATTTTAAATTAGAAATCTAAGATACAAACTTTGAAAGATCAGGTTTAAAATAATTGGGGCCTTTCATCACTTTTCCGGACTCATTATAAATCGGTTTTCCATCTCCCCCTAATTTGCTCATATTTGAATTTTGAACTTCTTCAAAACATTTATCTAAATCAATTCCAAATGCATGACCTGCACCATAGGTAACATACAATATGTCTGTCAGCGCATCTGCAACCTCTAATAAATCTTTATTATTCATAGCCTCAGTCAGTTCATGCAATTCTTCCTTAATTAGATCTATTCTTAGTTTATTGATCTTCTCAGTACTGAATGAAGGTTCTGTTTTGACTTCTTGTCCAAAAGTTTTCATAAAAGTTCCTACTTTATTAAAATTCGACATATTGCTCCTGTAAGTTTTTGTAATTTTATTGTATGTTAATAATTATTTATTACTTACACATTAATCAATGAAATTAAGAAAAGAATTTGACAGTATAGGAAGTGTTAATGTCCCAAATGATAAATATTGGGGAGCATCAACTCAAAGATCAAATAAATTTTTTAATATTGGAAAAATTATAGTTAACATTTCAATCATAAAGTCTATTGCAATTATTAAAAGATCAGCTGCAATAGTCCATTTTAAAGATAAATTAATTAATAATAAAATATCTAGAGCAATTGTCAAAGCTACTGACGAGGTAATTAAAGGTAAATTGGATGAAAACTTTCCTTTAAAAGTCTGGCAAACAGGTTCTGGTACTCAAACTAATATGAATGTAAATGAGGTAATTGCTAACCGCGCGATTGAAATTTTGGGTGGTAAAAAAGGAACAAAAAAACCAGTTCATCCTAATGATCATGTAAATAAATCTCAATCCACTAATGATGTATTTCCAACTGCCATGCATATTTCTGTCGCTCAAGAAACAATTAGTAAATTATTGCCAAACTTAAAACTTTTAGAAAAAGAGTTAAAAAAAAAATCAGGTGAGTTTAAAAATATTGTAAAAATTGGAAGAACTCATCTACAAGATGCAACGCCACTTTCTCTTGGACAAGAATTTTCAGGATATCATGTGCAAGTTCTTAAAAGTATTCAAAGGATTGAGAACGCATTAAAAGAGATTTTTTATCTTGCTCAAGGAGGGACAGCAGTTGGAACTGGAATAAATTCAAAAAAAAATTTTGATAAAAAAATTGTAAAAGAAATCGCTAAATTTACAAAAATTCCATTTAAACCAGCTTCAAATAAATTTGCAGAACTGGCAGCACATGACTCAATTGTAAATTTTTCAGGAACATTGAATACTTGTGCTGTTGCATTAATGAAAATATCAAATGATATTAGATTTTTAGGTTCAGGACCAAGAGCAGGATATGGAGAACTTATTTTACCTGAGAATGAACCTGGGTCATCAATTATGCCTGGAAAAGTAAATCCTACACAATGTGAAGCAGTGACAATGGTATGTGTAAAAGTAATTGGCAACCACAATGGCATAACAATTGCAGGTTCACATGGACATTTTGAATTGAATGTTTTTAAACCCTTAATTGCACATAATATATTACAATCTATTGACTTAATCGCTGATAGTACAAAAAATTTTGCTCTTTACTGTGTTAAAGGAATAAAAGCTAATAAGAAAAAAATTCAAGAACATCTTGATAACTCTTTAATGCTAGTGACTGCTTTAGCTCCACACATTGGATATGATAATGCAGCAAAAATTGCAAAAACTGCACTTAAAAATAATACTACACTGAAATTCGAAACATTGAAAACAGGATTAATAAGTGAGAAAGAATACCTCAAAATTGTTGATCCTAAAAAAATGATCTATCCAGAGTAAAATTTAATAGCTTTATTGATTAAATTTTTAAAATAAACTCTATTTTGTAGAAAAGTTTCTTTTAAGACAATCTGATTTAATACCTGATTAATTTGTTGATTGTTATTACCATCAATCTCTATATTGTTTAAATTACTTATTTTCTGATCAAAATTATAAACAAAATTAAACCTAATTTCTTTTATTTCTTTTCGATAATTTCTAGAGGTTTGAAAAAACTTATAAAATTCATTAACATCATAAACATTAATTAAGATATTTCCATCAAAGACTAAATTATTATCTTTTGTATAAAGTAAGCTATCGGATATTTGAAAATCGACATAATCTAACCAGTTAAATTTAGATTTATTTATATCTACTAAGCCTTCTTCAATTTTAAAGTTAAATATTAAATTATTTAGATTATTATAGGGGACAATTTGGTCAGCTTTAATTTTCGCATTTATATTCAAATTTTTATTATTTAATAATTCAGTTTTCAATAGTTGAACAAAAAAACTTTCAGAATTAAAAATTTGATTTACATTGATTTTTTTAATTTTACCAAATATTTCAGAAAAGAAGGGAAT
>QBYD01000019.1 GCA_003282975.1 Pelagibacteraceae bacterium AG-325-C10 | reverse complement strand
TACAAATACACTGGATGCAATTGCGGGATCAATATTCATTTTTTTTAACGTCACAGGGATTAAAATACCAAAGAGGCCAGCTATTATCATTGTTAATATCATTGAAATTGAAATTATTATTGAAAGAGTATTGTCTTGAAACCAGATCTGAACAATAAAAGCACTTATGGCTGCAAAAATAATTCCATTTAAAATTCCAATATTAAATTCTTTTAAAACATTAGATGAAAAATTATTTTCTGTTAAATCATTTGTTGCTATTGTTCTAACAGTAACAGCTAAAGTTTGCATTCCAGCGTTACCACCCATTGATGCAACTATAGGCATCAAAAAAGCTAATACAACCATTTGTTCAATTGTTGCGCCAAATAAACTAATGCACCACGTTGCTAAAAAAGCTGTAAATAAATTTAATAAAAGCCAATTAAATCTTCTTTTAGTTTTAGTTATAACACCATCTGTTATTTCTTCGTCACCTACCCCTGCTAATCTCAAAGCATCCTCTTCAGCTTCTTCTTGTAATACAGTTAAAACATCATCACTCATAATCATTCCAACTAGCTTATTATTTTTATCTACAACTGCAGCTGAATTTAAATTGTAATTTTCAAATAGGTTGGCTACTTCTTCTTTATCCATATCTACCGGTATTAGTAATTGAGACTCGGACATAATCGAGAGCATTTTCGTGTCTCTTGATGTAGTAAGTACACGAGAGGAAGGAACTGTACCTATTGGTTTGAATTCTTCATTAATAATGAAGATTTCTAAAAATTCTTCTGGTAGGTCTTTATTTTCTCTTAAATAGTCAATTGTTTGACCTACAGACCAATTACTAGGTATTGCTGTAAATTCACGCTGCATTATTCTTGCAGCTGTATCCTCTGGATAGCTCAAACTCTCTAATAGAGCGAAACGATCTTTGGGAGGTAATGAACTAAGAATATTATTCTTTTCATCTTCAGGTACATTTTCTAAGATTGATATTGCATCATCTGATTCAAGATTAGTTAAAATAGAGACTATTGAATCTGATGAAAGATAAGTAATAATTTCTGTCTGAATTGACTCATTAAGTTCAATAAAAACTTCAGGATCAATTTTAAAGTTGTTAAGTTTTATTAAACTCTCTCGATCTGATTGATTTAGATGCTCTATGATATCAGCTGCGTCAGCTGGGTGCATTTCTTTAAAAGAATTAGTAATAAAATTAGCATCATTGTTAACAATCTTAGATGTTACAACTTTTATATATTCTTTATTAAATTCAAAATTTACTTTTTTATCTTTTATTTTTTTAACTAAAGACATAAATCTACCTATAATTTAGATTGGACTATTAATAGATAATTAAGATAATACAATTTATAAATGAATATAGAGATCAAAAAGTCAATAAAACCAATAAATTATTTTAGTGCAATAGATTTATTGGAAAAAAGATTGGAAGATTTATACAAAAATAAAGATAAGGAACTTATTTGGATACTAGAACATGATGAAATATTTACAGCTGGTACAAGTTATAAAGAAAATGAAATTTTAGATAATTCTATAAATTTAATAAAAACTAATCGTGGTGGTAAAATAACTTGTCATTCACCAGGTCAATTAATTTGTTATTTTGTTTTAGATTTAAGAAAAAAAAAAGATATTAGAAAATTAATTTCATGTATAGAGAAAACTATTATAGAAACTCTTAGAGAATATAAAATAGAAACATTTTCAGACAAAAATAATGTCGGAATTTGGCATAAAAAAAATAAAAAAATAAACAAAGTTGCAGCAATTGGGGTAAGAGTAAAAAAATGGATTGCTTATCATGGGTTTGCAGTAAATATAAATAATAATCTTAATCAATATGAAAAAATCATACCATGTGGAATTAAAGACAAAGGTGTTACAAATCTAATAAGTATTGCAAAAAATGATTATTCAAACTTAGATAATTTATTAATAGAAAAATTTATTTCAAACCTGAAAATCTAAGTCTTTTTGTTTTTAATAATTTTCTAAAGTAATTTGGCAGTAAAGCTGTATAGGTATGTTTAACATCATCAATGATAAATTTAATTTGATATGAGTGAAGCATCAAATTTTTATTTAAACCTCTAGAGGAATTAGATAATTTATACTTGATGTCACCAAATATTGGTTGTCCTAAAGCATATAATTGCTTTCTAAGTTGATGCTTACGTCCAGTAATTGGTTTTAATTCAACTAAACTTGCTTCTGAATTTTTATCTAAAACTCTATAAATTGTTTTTGCCTTTTCTACAATTTTTCTTACTCCATCATATCGAATAAGATCATTGTTCCATTCTCCAGAATCTTTATTTAATTCTCCATGACAAATAGCTAAATATTTTTTGTGAACTTTTCGTAATCTAAATAAAGAAGTTAATAATTGTGCAGATTGTCTTGTCTTAGCCATTATGAAAACACCTGAGGTGTCTTTGTCTAATCTATGAACTGAATATGGTTTTGTACCTTGAAAGATTTCGCTTTTAGCAAAAATATCTAATAAATTTTTTTTTGATTTTGTTCCACCTTGTACAGAAATACCTGAACTTTTATTTAATACTATAAAATTTTCATTATTATCTATAATTTGATCTTCATTGGATTTAATAATTTCTTTTGATGGTTTAAATTTTATTTTCTTTTGAATTATCCGTTCTTTAAAGTCTAAATTAAAAAAACTTATAATATCATTAGTTTTAACTTTAGTTGAGCTTTTGGTTTTTTTTTTATTAATTTTTATTTTTCCAGACCTAAAATACTTTTCAATTAATCCTTGTGGAATTTTGCCAATTTTTAATCTTGTCCAACGATCAATACGCATATCATTACACGTTGCATCAACGGTATATGACTTTTTCATGATTAAAGATTATGCTGTTGCTTGTTTCTTTTCTTCAGTTTTTTGTGTTTCTTTAGCAGTATCTTTTTTTGGCTTATCTACTCTTTTAGCCTCAACGTCTCTATCAACAAACTCTATAATCGCCATAGGTGCATTATCACCATATCTAAACCCAGCCTTAATAATTCTTGTGTATCCACCATTTCTATTTTCATATCTTTTTGAAAGTGTTTTTTTTACTTTGTTTGCAGATTTAATATCTTGAAGTTGAGAAACGAGCATTTTTGTTGTTTGCAATGTCTCTTTCTTACCTAGTGTAATAATTTTATCAGCTTGCGGTTTTAAGAATTTAGCTTTTGGCAAAGTAGTTTTAATCTGCTCATATTTAATTAAAGAATTTAACATATTCTTTAAAAGAGCTTTTCTATGTTCAGAAGTTCTATTTAACTTCTTATTTGCCATTCCATGTCTCATTAGATAGCTTCCTCTAATTTTTTGGACATTTCTGCTATGTTATCTGGCGGCCAATTTGGTATTTCCATACCAAGGTAAAGTGACATACCAGTTAAAACTTCTTTTATTTCATTTAAAGATTTTCTTCCAAAATTTGGAGTTCTTAACATTTCTCCTTCAGATTTTTGTACCAAATCACCAATATAAATTATATTATCATTTTTAAGACAATTCATAGATCTTACTGATAGTTCAAGTTCATCAACTTTTCTCAGTAAATTTTTATTAAACTCAGGTTCTGTCGAAACTTCTTTAACAGGTGCTTCTACAGGCTCATCAAAATTAACAAACATTTTTAATTGATCTTGAAAAATTCTTGCTGAATAAGCTACTGCATCCTCTGCAGAGATTGCTCCGTTAGTTTCAACTTCCATAGTTAATTTGTCATAGTCTAATGCTTTACCTTCTCTTGCAGTACTTATTGAGTATGAAACTTTTTTAACTGGACTATATAATGAGTCTATCGCAATAAGACCTAAAGGTGGTTCTTCTGGTTTATTTAAATCTGCAGGAACGTATCCTTTTCCAGTATTAACATTCATTTCCATATGGAAATTAGTATTTTCATCAAGATTACATATGACTAAATCAGGATTTAGAATTTCAACATCAGCTACGGGGGCTATATCAGAAGCTTTAATTTCACCAGGTCCTTTGGCATCTAAAACTAATTTTTTAGTACCTTCTGAATTAGATTTTAATGCTAAAGATTTAACATTTAATACTATATCAGTTACATCTTCTCTAACTCCTTTAATTGAAGTAAACTCATGTAAAACTCCATCAATTTGAATCGAAGTAACAGCTGCACCTCTAATAGATGATAACAAAATTCTTCTTAATGAATTGCCTAAAGTTAATCCGTAACCTTTTTCTAATGGTTCTGCGATTATCTTCGCATGAGTTAGATCATCACTAATTTGTACATCTAATTTTGATGGTTTGATTAATGACTTCCAATTTTTTACATTTACATTTTCGACTTCCATTAAACTCTCCTTTTTTTTGGTGGTCTAGTTCCATTATGAGGCATTGGCGTAGTATCTTTTATTGATAAGATCTTAAAACCTCTAGCTTGTAATGCTCTTAAAGCTGTTTCACGTCCTGAACCAGGTCCTTTAACTTCAACTGATAATGTTTTCATTCCATACTCTAAAGCTTTTGAGGCCGCAGAGTCAGCAGCAATTTGAGCAGCATATGGAGTAGATTTTCTTGAACCTTTAAATCCTTTTTGTCCTGCAGAAGCCCATGATATTACGTTGCCATTAGTATCGGCAATTGAAATTATCGTATTGTTGAATGTAGATTGTACGTAAGCGATACCATTTAAAATATTCTTTTTAATTTTTTTCTTTTTCGAATAAGAACTTTTATTACTTTTCTTTGAAGATTTTTCTACCTTCTGATCTTTATTTTCAATTTTATCAGCTTTAGCCATAATTATTTTTTAGTTGGAGTTAATTTTTTTCCTGCTATTGCAATCGCCTTACCTTTTCTTGTTCTAGCATTACATCTAGTCCTTTGACCTCTGACAGGTAATTTTTTTCTATGTCTAGTTCCTCTATAGCATGCAAGATCAATTAATCTTTTAATGCTAAGCGAATAATCTCTTCTCAAATCACCTTCAACTTTAAAATTTTGGTCAATGTATTCTCTAATTTTTAATATTTCCTCATCTGTCAATTCGTTTATTCTTTTAGCTCTAGGAATTTCAAGTGAAGAACATATTTGATTTGAAAATTTATCACCTATTCCATAGATATAAGTAAGTCCTATGTGAACAAGTTTATTTTGTGGGATGTTAATACCTGCGATACGAGCCATAATTTTTGTGATAAATTTGTGACTTTTATATAATAAGATTACTTAAAGTCAACGCCTTAAACATTGATAAAAGTGTCGATTTTCCTTGTTATTTCATCAATTTCCTGTGTTCCATCTATCTCATGAAAATTTGGATTCTTAGAGTAGAAATCTAGAACAGGTTTGGTCATTTCCATATATGTATCATACCTTTTTAAAATTGTATTCATATCATCGTCAGACCTATCTTCTAAAACTTTTCTTTTTTCAATTCTTTTTATTATTGTTTCTTTGTTTACATTAAGAAAAAAAATATGATCAATTTTTTGATCTGAATTATTTAATAAATCATCTAAATTTTTAGCCTGACTTAATGATCTTGGATACCCATCAAATATAAATCTATCTTTTTTTTGAGGATCGTTGACTAATTTTTCTACTAGTTTATTAACAATATCATCACTTATAAAAATTCCATCATTCATATCGTTTGTTATTTTTTTACCAATATTTGAATTTATTTTAATTTCATCTCTCAAAATATCACCTGTTGATATTTGAAAATTATTTAGTTTATTTACTAGATATTTAGATTGTGTGCCTTTACCTGCGCCAGGAGGCCCAAATAAAATAATATTCACTTTTACTTACCAAATTTTGTTTTCTTGATTAATTGTTCATATTGTGAACTCATTAATCTTGTTTGAATTTGAGTCACTGTATCAATAGCAACCACTACAACAATTAAAATTGAAGCACCACCTAGATAAAAAGGTATTGGGTAATTAGCAATTAAAAATTCTGGCATTAAACAAACTAAAGTTAGGTATAGAGCACCGATTGTTGTTAATTTTGTTAAAATATTTTCTATATATAAAGCTGTACTTTCACCTGGTCTAATTCCTGGAACAAAACCACCATACTTTCTTAGGTTGTCTGCTGTCTCAGTTGGATTAAAAGTAATATTTGTATAAAAAAATGTAAAAAATATAATTCCAGAAGCATATAGCAGCATGTACAACGGTTGACCTTGTGTAAAATAAGAACTTATATTTAAAAATGTATCATTGTTTGAAAATGAAAAATTTGAAAATGTTACTGGTAATAATAAAAGTGCTGATGCAAAAATTGCTGGTATTACTCCAGCTTGATTAATTTTTAGAGGTAAATGTGACGACTCACCTCCATACATTTTATTTCCCATTTGTCTTTTTGGATAATTAATCAATATCTTTCTTAAAGCTCTTTCCATAAAAACAACAAACAGAATTGTTAAAATTAATAAAACAAAAATTGCTAAAATCATAAATGTTGAAACAGCACCAGTTCTACCAAGCTCAAAAGTAGTTACCAAAGCACGAGGAATTTCAGCAACAATACCTGCAAAAATAATTAAGGAAATACCATTTCCAATACCTCTTTGTGTAATTTGCTCTCCTAGCCACATTAGAAACATTGTTCCTGCAACAATTGTTGTTACTGTTGTAATTTTAAAGAAAACTCCTGGATTAATAACTAAGTCCGCAGATGACTCTAATCCAACAGACAAACCATAACCTTGTAGTGTTGCCAATAAAACAGTTCCATATCTAGTAATTTGAGTTATTTTTGCTCTTCCTGTTTCACCTTGTGCTTTTAAATTTTTAAAATATTCAGAAACACCGGTCATCAATTGAACTATAATAGCTGAAGATATATATGGCATTATGCCTAATGCAAAAATTGCCATTCTGCTAACTGCGCCACCAGCAAATACATTAAACATTCCAAGTAATCCTTTTTGATTACCTTCCATCATAATTTTAAGTTGTTCTGGATCAATTCCAGGGAGTGGAACAAAAGTTCCAAATCTATACACTGCAAGAATAAATATAGTAAATAATATTCTATTTCTTAAATCATTCGTTGATGATGAAGAGCTCATTTAGAATTATTATTTTTTTAATTGAATAGATCCACTAATTTTTTCTAGTTTTTCTATTGCTGATTTAGAGGCTAAGTCTGCTTCTATATTAATCTTGTCTTTTATTTCACCTGTACCTAAAATTTTAAGTTTTTGTGAATTTTTATTTACTAATTTTAATTTTTTTAATAATTCAATATTGATAATGTCACTAGGGTTTATGGTTTTTTCATTTATATAAGATTGGATTTTTTCTAAATTCATTATTGCAATAATTTGTTTTGATATAGGATTAAAGCCTCTTTTTGGAAGTCTTCTATATAATGGCATCTGACCACCTTCAAAACTCTTTATTGCTACACCAGATCTAGATTTTTGACCCTTAACACCTCTTCCAGATGTTTTACCTTTTCCGGAGCCAATACCTCTACCAACTCTCATTTTAGATTTATTAATCTTTTCTTTTGTGTTTAAAGTAATCATTATCCTCTTTTTTCTACAATCTCAGAAATCTTTTTATTTCTAATTGATGATATTTGTTTTGGCGAATTTTGTTTTAACAAAGCTTTCATTGTTGCTCTAATAACATTATGAGCATTTGAAGTTCCCATAGATTTAGCAACAATATCTTTAACTCCTAATACTTCACAAACTGCTCTAACAGGACCACCCGCTATAATTCCGGTACCTTTTGATGCTGCTCTTAAAACAATTCTTCCAGCACCATCTTTTGCTCTAACATCATGATGAATTGTTCTTCCTTCTCTTAGGGGAATATGAGTTAATTTTCTTCTTGCCATTTCATTTGCTTTTTTAATAGCATCAGGAACCTGTTTGGCTTTGGCATGAGCAATACCTATTTTACCAGCCTGGTTACCAACAACCACTAACGCAGAAAATCCAAATCTACGTCCACCTTTTACTACTTTAGTAATTCGGTTAATGTGAACTAATTTTTCTAATATATCATCAGTCTTTTTATCTTTAAAATTATCCATAATTAAAAATCCATTCCATTTTCACGTAGTGTTTCAGCAAATACTTTCACTCTTCCGTGGTATCTGTAGACACCCCTATCAAAAAATATTTTAGTAATCTTCTTTTCCTGAGCTTTTTTTGCAAGATTAGCGGCAACCTTTTTTGATAACTCTGTTTTACTTATCTTATCTCCACCTTTCATATCTTTGTCAATTGATGAAGATGATAATAAAGTTATTTTTTTAACATCGTCAATAATTTGTGCAGAAATATTTTTAGAAGATCTTGAAATACATAGTCTAAATCTATCTTTAGGAGCAACTTTTTTAACTTTATTGCTAACTCTAAATCTCTTTCTTATACTAGTATTTAGTTTCATTATTTTTTCTTTCCCTCTTTTTTAAGAACATATTGTCCTTTTTCTCTAATTCCTTTACCTTTGTAAGGTTCAATTTTTCGAAATGTTTTAATTTTTGATGCAACAGACCCTACTAGTTGTTTATCTGAACCAGTAATTTTAAGAGTAGTTTGTTTTTCAACGGCTATTTTAATGCCCTCAGGTATATCAAAGTCAATATCATGACTATAACCTAGTTGAAGGTTTAATTGATTGCCTTTAAGAGCTGCTCTATAACCTACACCAACAAGCTCTAAAGTTTTTTCATAACCAGTACTAGAACCTATGACTGCATTATTGATCAAACTTCTATTCATTCCCCATAATCTTTTTGAGTTTTGATTTATTTCTTTTGGTTTAATTGAAATTTCTTTACCTTCTATTATATCTAAGTTAAACATATCTAAATCAATATTTACTGATTTTTTTCCTAATGGTCCTTCGATATTTATCATATCATCTGTTAAAGCTACTTTAACTTTTTCGGGAATAGTGATGCTTATTTTACCAATTTTAGACATTAAAATACCTTACAAATTATTTCGCCACCAACACGTTGTTTTCTTGCATCGATATCTGTCATCACCCCTTTTGGTGTTGAAACTATTGCAATCCCAAGTCCATTGTTTATTTTTGGCAAACCCTCAGCACTTGAAAAGATTCTTCTACCTGGCTTTGATACTCTTTCAAAAGCACTAATTACTGGGTTGCCAGAATGATACTTGAGTTCTAATGATAAGGTTGGTTTTTTATCTACATCGTTAATCTTGAAATCTTTTATAAATCCCTCGTTTTTAAGTATATCTGCTATTTTTGATTTAAAATTAGACGCAGGTAATTCAACTTTTTTATGATTTCTAGCTTGAGCATTTTTAACTCTTGCAATCATATCTCCAATTGGGTCACTTAAACTCATAATTATTCCTTTCTACCAGCTTGATTTAACCAAACCCGGTATCTTTCCTTGTAATCCTAGTTGTCTTAATGCAATTCTTGAAATTTTTAATTTTCTATATACTCCATGAGGCCTACCAGTTATTTCACATCTATTCATAACTCTAGTCTTTGCTGAATTTCTTGGCAGTTGAGAGAGTTTTTGTTGTGCTTTAAATCTTTCTTCTAATGGAAGTTTTTTATCCATAACTATTTTTTTTAAGCTTTGTCTTTTTTTATATAATTTGTCAGAAAGTTTTATTCTGTTCTTATTCTTATTCACAGCGCTTAACTTAGCCATATTTAATTATCTCCTTTTTTAATGAATGGAAAATTCATTTTTTCTAATAAAGCAAAACTATGATCTTTATTTAATGCCTTAATTACTATTACAATATCTAGCCCTCTTACTTTATCAGCTCTATCAAAGCTTACTTCTGGAAATATGATATGTTCTTTAATTCCAAAAGTGAAATTACCGAATTTATCAAAACCTCTTGAAGAAAGTCCTCTAAAATCTTTAATTCTTGGTAATGCAATATTTACAAGTCTATCTATAAACTCATACATTTTATTTTTTCTTAAAGTTACTTTCAAACCAGCGTTAGAACCTTTTCTTGTCTTAAAGTTTGCTACTGATTTTTTAAATTTTGTAATAACTGGTTTTTGACCAGTGATTTTAGCTATGTCTTCTTCGCATGCTTTTAATATTTTTGAGTCAGCGCCATCTAATCCAAGGCCCATGTTTAATACAATTTTTTCTATTTTAGGCACCATATAGATATTTTTTAAACCTAGCTTTTCTTTCAAAGCAGGTTGAATTTCTTTATTGAAAGTTTCTTTTAACCTTGGTGTCATTATTTTTTAGCCTCTGTTTTTTTAACTGCTTTCTCATCAATTAGTTTTAAATTTGATAAGTGAATAAAACTTTCTTTTGATACAATTCCACCTTTTTTTTCCTTTGTTGTCTTAACATGTTTTTTTACCATGTTGACTTCTTTAACTTTTGCTCTGGTGTTTGCTCTATCAATTTCAATCACTTCACCTTCTTTTTTCTTATCTTTTCCTGTTAAAACTCTTACTTTTAAGCCTTTTTTTATCATCTTTATAAAACCTCCGGTGCTAATGAAATAATTTTCATTTGCCCTCTATTTCTAAGTTCCCTTGTTACAGGGCCAAAAATTCTTGTACCTACTGGTTCACCCTTATCATCAACAAGTACAGCTGCATTATTATCAAATTTCACTTTAGAACCATCATTTCTATGAATGCCTTTTTTAACTCTTACTACTACAGCTTTATGAACTGTGCCTTTTTTAACCTTTCCTTTAGGTATAGCTTCTTTAACAGCTATAACTATAGTATCTCCAATACTTGCATATCTTCTTTTTGATCCACCAAGAACTTTAATACACTCTATTCTTTTAGCTCCAGTATTATCAGCCACTTGTAGTTCAGTTTGTACACCAATCATTATTTAGTATTCTCCATAACTTGAAATTTTTTATTTTTAGAGAATGGTTTACTCTCTATAATTGATACCTTATCACCAGTTTTAAAAGTATTATTTTCATCATGAGCATTGTAATTTTTTCTAACTTTTATTACTTTTTTTAATACTGGATGTGAATATTTTCTTTCAACCATCACAGTTATAGTTTTGTTTGGTTTATCACTAATTACTACTCCTGTTAAAATTTTTTTAGGCATTAATCTTTCCTTTTAATATGGTTTTTAATCTTGCTATTGTTTTTTTTGTTTCACCAATTTTTGATGGGTTTGTCACTTGAGAATTCATTTTTTGAAATCTAAAGTTAAAAAGATCTTTTTTTAATTTATCAATATTTTTCACAACTTCATCTTTGGATAATTTTTTTATTTCTTGCTTTTTCATTATGCGTATCTCTTAATTATCTTTGTTTTAATAGGTAGTTTAGCAGAAGCTTTATACAGTGCCTCTTTAGATATTTGTTCAGAAACGCCATCGACTTCAAATAAAATTCTTCCTGGTTTAACTCTACATGCAAAAAACTCTGGGTTTCCTTTACCTTTACCCATTCTAACTTCTATAGGTTTCTTTGAAACTGGTACGTTAGGAAAAACTCTTGTCCAAACTCTACCCTGTCTCTTCATGTGTCTAGTCAAAGCAACCCTAGCAGCTTCAATTTGTTTCCCTGTAATTCTCTCTGGTTGTAAAGCCTTAAGTGCATATGCACCATAATTAATAGAACTTGCACGAGTAGCTGTGCCATGAATTCTACCTTTATGAGCTTTTCTCCATCTAGTTCGAACTGGTTGGAGCATTATTCTTTACCCTCTTTTGGTGTTATTTTGTTTGTTTCTTGGCTAAACTCTCTTGCAAAAACCTCACCTTTATAAATCCAAACTTTAATACCTATAATTCCATAAGTGGTTAATGCTTCTGCTTCTGAATAATCAATTTCAGCTCTTAGCGTATGAGAAGGAATACTACCATCTCTTAACCATTCGGTTCTAGCTATCTCATTACCGCCCAATCTTCCACTGACAGAAACTTTTATTCCCTTAGCACCTAATCTAATACATGACTGCATGGCTCGTTTCATCGCTCTTCTGTATGAAATTCTTTTTACTAATTGCTGAGCTATATTTTCTGCAACTAAATATGCATTAGTTTCAGGTTTTTTAACTTCTTTAATATTAAGAGCTACTTCGTTAGTCGTAAATTTTGAAAGGTTATTTTTTATCTTATCAATATCACTACCTTTCTTACCAATAACAAATCCTGGTCTTGATGTGTAAATTGTTACATAGCACTTGTTAGAGGTTCTCTCGATCATAACTTTAGAAACACCAGAATTAACAACATTTTTTTTAATATATTCTCTAATTTTAAAGTCTTCTATCAAGTAATTACCAAAATCTTTTTTCTTTGCATACCAAACAGAGTCCCATCCTCTATTGACACCTAATCTAAAACCTACAGGATTAACTTTTTGTCCCATGACTCTCCATTTGTTTAACTTCTGATAATATTATTGTTACAGTTGACCATGGCTTTAAGATTGGGGCCGCCCTACCTTTGGCTCTTGGTCTAAATCTTTTCATTACAATTTTTTTTCCACAGTAAGCTTCTTTAACCACTAAATTATCGATATCGTACTGAAAGTTATTTTCAGCATTTGCTACAGCTGAACTTATTGTTTTTCTTATATCTTTTGAAATTCTTTTAGCTGAAAATTGAAGATCTCTTATTGCAACATCAACTTTTTTACCAACAATACTTTTTAAAATAGGATTAAGTTTTCTTACACTAGTTCTTATACTATTGTTTACAGACTTTACTGTATCAACTTTTTTTCTATTTTTTTTCTTTGTTTTGTTCATCTTTATTTTTTTTCTGCAGGTTTAGCTTTTTTATCTGCTGGTGTATGACCATAAAAAGTTCTTGTTGGTGAAAACTCACCTAATTTGTGTCCAACCATATCCTCTGAAATAGTAATTGGGATAAATTTTTTACCATTATAAATTTGAAAACTAACTCCAACAAAATCAGGGAGGATTGTTGATTTTCTAGACCAGGTTTTAATAGGTATTTTTTTTGGATCATCTTTATATTTGTCAACTTTTTTCATCAAACTTTCTTCAACAAAAGGTCCTTTCCATACTGCTCGAGCCATTATTTAGTATCCTTCCTTTTGTTTCTTCTTTTAACTATAAATTTGTCTGTTCTTTTATTATCTCTTGTTTTTAATCCTTTGGCTGATTGTCCAGTAGGTGAAACTGGATGTCTACCACCAGCTGATTTACCTTCACCTCCACCATGGGGGTGATCTACTGGGTTTTTAACAACACCTCTCGTATGAGGCTTTCTACCCAACCATCTTGATCTACCAGCTTTCCCAATTTTAATATTTTTTTGATCTGGGTTACTTAAAACACCAATAGTAGCTAATGATCTAGAATCAATTTTTCTAACTTCACCAGAAGCTAATTTGATCAAGCTATAATTGCCATCTAAACCACTGATTGTTACTGAAGAACCAGCTGATCTTGCAATTTTACCACCAGCTCCAGGTTGAATTTCTACATTATGAATGTTTATACCAACCGGAATATCTTGTAACGGCATACAGTTACCAACTTTAATTTCTTTTTTTGATCCATTTTCTATTTTATCACCAGCTTTAATTTTTTGTGGGGCCAAATAATAAGCGTGAGTTCCATCCTCAAATTTTACAAGCATAATGTAACAAGATCTATTTGGATCATACTCAATTCTTTCTACCTTAGCTTCCATGTCAAACTTCTTTCGATAGAAATCAATTTGTCTATACATTTTTTTATGTCCGCCAGCTCTATTAATATTTGTAATATGCCCATTATTATTTCTACCTTTCATGGAATTTTTTGCAGTTACAAGAGCTTTAAAAGGTTTGCCTTTCCATAGACCAGTTCTATCAACTAAAATAGTTCCTCTAGTAGATTTTGTATATGGTTTAAATGTTTTTAATGCCATTTATTAGATACCTGTAGTTAGATCAATACTTTGACCTTTTTTAAGAGTTATTATTGCTTTTTTAAATCCAGAGACTTTTACTTTTTTTCCTCTAGTGACTTTAGTTCTATTTTGTTTATTTATAATATTGATTTTAGTCACGTTAACTTTAAAGATTTTTTCAATATTTTTTTTTAAATTAACCTTATTTGCACCAGTTGGAACTTTAAATACAATTTTGTTTTGCTCTGATAAATTTGTAGATTTCTCAGTAACCATTGGAGATAGAATTTTATCGTATAAATGTATCTTATCCATATTAAGAATATCTCTTTTCTAGTTCTTTTACTGAACTTTCAGTAAATACAACTTTTTTGAATTTAATAATGTCGTATGAACTAAAATGATTAACATCAGTAATTTTTACATTTGGAATATTTCTTGCTGATTTTTCAATTTTTTCTTTAGAATGTTTGTCTAATATAAATAAAGAATGTGATATTTCTAATTTTTGAATAATTGCATTCATTTCTTTTGTCTTTTTAATTTCAGAACTAAAATCATTTAATATTAGTAGATTTTTATTAATATTTTTTTCAGTAATAAGGGATGCAACACTTAATTTTTTCTCGTTTTTATTCAATTTTCTTTTCTTGTAAGAAAGCTCACCTTTGGGTCCGTGAGCAATACCACCACCAACAAAGATAGGAGCTTTTCTACTTGCGTGTCTTGCACCACCCGTTCCTTTTTGAGCATAAATTTTAGATGTTGGTCCTCTTACTTCGTTTTGTTGTTTTGTTTTTGCATGTCTTCCTTTATAATTTGCATTTGTTTTATACAAAACACTACTTACTAATTTACTATTAATCTTGGCTGAAAAAATTTTATCCAACACTTCAATAGTGTCTTTTTTTCCATCAATACTTAATTTTTCTAATTTCATTATTTCTTCTTTTTATCTGGGGTTTTTTTAGCCTCTTCAGCTGCTGCTATTTTTTCAGATACAGTCATTTTATTTATATTTTTAACTGATTGTCTAACAACTACTTCTGTATTTTTAGATCCTGGTATAGAGCCTTTTAAATATAAAAGTTCATTTTCTAAATCTGTTTTAATAATTTCAATATTAAGCATAGTCCTAAGTCTATCTCCCATATGACCAGCCATTTTTTTTCCTTTAAAAACTTTTCCAGGGTCTTGGCTATGTCCTGTAGATCCATGCGCTCTATGTGATACTGATACACCATGACTAGCTCTTAGGCCACCAAAGTTCCATCTTTTCATAGCTCCAGCAAATCCTTTACCTATTGTTTTTGATCTTGTATCAACAAATTTTGTATCTTTAAATATCTCGAGACCAAATTCATTACCTTCTTTATAAGTTTCTGTATCTTTAACTCTAAATTCTTTTAGAATTTTTTTAGCTTCCGTATTTTTTTTAGCAAAAAAACCTTTCATTGCCTTTGTTAATTTAGAGTTTTTGATTTTACCATAACCTAATTGAACTGCTTTATATCCACGCTTCTCTTCATCGATAACCTGAACTACTCTAGCTTTTTCAACTTTTAGAACAGTAACTGGAACAAGCTGACCTGTTTTATAAAATTCTCTCGTCATACCTATTTTTTTTCCAATTAATGCTATTTCAGTCATAATTAAATTTTAATCTCCACATCAACCCCTGATGCTAAGTCTAACTTCATTAAAGCTTCAACCGTTTGAGGTGTTGGTTCAATAATATCTATTAATCTTTTATGTGTTCTTGATTCGAATTGTTCTCTACTTTTTTTGTCAATATGAGGGGATCTCAAAACCGTATATCTCTCAATTCTTGTCGGTAATGGAATTGGACCCTTGATAGTTGCACCAGTTCTTTTAACTGTATTAACTATTTCTTCTGTAGAGGCATCTAAAATTTTATTATCGTATGCTCTAAGTTTAATTCTGATATTCTGTTTTTCCATAATTACCCTGCAATCTTTTTAGTTACTTCATCCTGAACATTCTGAGGTACTTTTGAATAATGATCAAAAAACATAGAATATTGTGCTCGACCTTGAGACATTGATCTTAGGTTATTAATATATCCAAACATATTTGCTAAAGGAACCATTGCAGTTATCACAGTTGCATTACCTCTCTGCTCTTGAGTGCTTATCTGACCTCTTCTACTATTTAAATCTCCAATAACATCTCCCATGTAGTCCTCTGGTGTAACCACCTCAACTCTCATAACTGGTTCTAATAATTTTAATGTTCCTTTTGTACAAGCTTCTTTAAAACATGCTCTGCTAGCTAATTCAAAAGCAAGTACGCTTGAGTCTACATCATGATGTAGTCCATCTAATATTGTTACTTTGTAGTCAATCATTGGAAATCCAGCCAGAATTCCACCATCTGAAACAGTTTCAATTCCTTTTTCTACACCTGGTATAAATTCTTTAGGAATAGCACCACCTTTAATTTTGCTTTCAACTGATCTACCTGCTCCTGGTTCTTGCGGTTCTACTAATAATTTAACTTTTGCAAATTGACCTGCACCACCACTTTGTTTCTTATGTGTATATTCTACTTCAGACGCATTTTCTAATGTTTCTCTATATGCAACTTGAGGAGCTCCAACATTAGCTTCAACTTTAAACTCTCTTTTCATTCTATCAACAATAATATCTAAGTGAAGTTCACCCATACCTTTAATTATTGTCTGTCCAGATTCTTCATCTGACGTAACTCTAAATGAAGGATCTTCAGCAGCAAGTCTTCCAAGAGCTTCACCCATTTTTTCTTGGTCAGCTTTTGTTTTTGGCTCAACAGCAATTTCAATGACAGGTTCAGGAAATTCCATAGGTTCAAGTAAAACAGGGTTACTTTCATCACATAGAGTGTGTCCTGTTATAGTGTTTTTTAAACCTGCTAATGCAACTATATCACCAGCATTAGCTTCTTTAATGTCTTCTCTTGAGTTCGCATGCATTAACAGCATTCTTCCAACTCTTTCCTCTTTGTCTTTTGATGTATTGTAAACAGCAGTTCCAGTTTTTATAGTTCCTGAATAAATTCTAATAAAAGTTAATGATCCAACAAATGGATCATTAGCAACTTTAAAAGCTAACGCTGAAAAAGGTACAGTGTCCTCAAATTTCATCTCAAGCTCTTCCTCAGATCCAGGTTTTGTTCCTTTAATTGATCCAATATCTATTGGGCTTGGTAAATAATTTATAGTTGCATCTAGTAACGGCTGAACACCTTTGTTCTTAAATGCTGATCCTGTAGTAATTGGAACAAAACTAAAATTAAGTGTTCCTTTTCTAATACATTTAATTAAATCCTCATCCTTAATCTCATCACCATTTAAGTAAGCTTCCATAAGATTTTCATCTTGTTCAACAGCTGTTTCTACTAATTCAGTTCTATATTTTTGAGAAATTTCTTTTAAATCATCTGGTATATCTTTGTATTCCCACTCAGCTCCTAAAGCTTCATTTTTCCAGACTTGCGCTTTCATTTTCACCAGATCAACCACACCTGAAAGTGAAGCTTCTATACCAATTGGTATTTGCAGTGGCAAAGGCTTACATCCCAATCTATCTCTGATCATATCTACACATCTAAAAAAATCTGCACCTGTTCTGTCTAATTTATTAACAAAACATATTCTTGGAACTTTATACTTATCAGCTTGTCTCCATACAGTTTCAGATTGTGGCTCTACACCTGCTACACCATCAAAAACACATACAGCACCATCTAAAACTTTAAGTGATCTTTCAACTTCAATCGTAAAATCTACGTGACCAGGAGTATCGATTATATTAATTCTATGATCGTTCCAAAAACAAGTAGTAGCAGCTGAAGTAATAGTAATTCCTCTTTCTTGTTCTTGCTCCATCCAATCCATTGTTGCAGCACCATCGTGCACTTCACCTATTTTATGACTTTTACCAGTGTAATATAATATTCTTTCAGTAGTGGTAGTTTTTCCAGCATCTATGTGAGCCATGATACCAATATTTCTGTATTTATCTAACGTATGCGATCTAGCCATAAATTTTTACCACCTAAAATGTGCAAAGGCTTTATTTGACTCTGCCATTTTATGCACATCCTCTCTTTTTTTAACTGCAGCACCTTTTTTTTCATAAGCATCAAAAAGTTCATTGAATATTTTATCAGACATGTGTTTGTCTTTTCTTTTTCTTGCTGAGTCAACCAACCATCTAATTGCTAAAGCTTGAGCTCTTTTGCTTTTTACTTCTACAGGTACTTGATAAGTTGCTCCACCTACTCTTCTAGATCTAACTTCTACAGTTGGTTTAATATTATTGATTGCTTCATTGAAAATATTTATTGGTTCATCTTTTGATTTTGTTTTAATTTTTTCTATTGCGTCATACACTATTTTTGCTGCTACACCTCTTTTACCATCATACATGATGTTATTTATTAATTTTGGAATTACTGTAGAATTAAATTTTGGATCAGGAACGACATTTTTTTTTGGTTGAGTTTTTTTTCTAGACATTATTTACCTTTTTTAGTTCCGTACAAAGATCTTCTTTTTTTTCTATTTGCAACACCTTGTGTATCAAGATTACCTCTTAAAATATGATAACGAACACCTGGTAAATCTTTAACTCTTCCACCTCTGATTAAAACAACAGAGTGCTCTTGTAAGTTATGTCCTTCTCCTGGAATATAAGCTGTTACTTCAAAGCCGTTTGAAAGTCTAACTCTAGCAACTTTTCTTAAAGCTGAGTTAGGTTTTTTTGGAGTTGTTGTATAAACTTTTACACAAACACCTCTTTTTAAAGGTTGTTTTTGTAGAGCTGGAACTTTGTTCCTAGAAACTTGTTTAATCCTTTTTTTTCTTAACAATTGATTAATTGTTGGCATAAATTTTTTAAATTAATTAATTTATTTTTAGGTGAAAATAACTGACAGGTTATTTTGTGGCAGCGTTTAGTACTATTAGTAGGCACTACATTCCAACCAAAAATTATCGCCAAATTACTTATTAATCTGACTTTGTCAAACTAAAACTTCAATTATTAAGTGATATTAATGACTAATTTGCTGGTGTTTCGGAAGCTTCTGTTGTCTCTATTTTATCTTGTTCTGCTATAAAATTATTATCATCTTCAATAGCTTTTTTGTTCCATTTGTTCTTAATATTTCCAGTTCCAGCTGGAACTAGTCTACCGACTATAACATTTTCTTTTAATCCGTTTAATGGATCAACCTTACCTTTAATTGCGGCATCTGTAAGTACTCTTGTTGTCTCCTGGAATGAAGCAGCTGAGATGAATGATTCAGTCTGTAATGAAGCTTTAGTTATACCCATTAAAACTCTTTCTCCAACCGCTGGCGTTTTACCTTCAGCAACAAGTTTTTCGTTTGCATTGTCGAATTTAATTCTATCTATCACTTCACCAGGTAAATAATTAGAATCACCAGAAACCTTAACTTCAACTTTTTTTAGCATTTGTCTCAAAATAGTTTCAATATGTTTATCATTAATAATTACACCTTGTAGTCTATATACTTCTTGAACTTGATTAACAAAATATTCAGTTAATTCTTTAATTCCTAATATTCTTAAAATATCATGAGGTAATGGTTGACCATCTAATAAATACTCACCTTTTTGAATTTTTTCACCTGGATTAAAATTGATATGTTTTCCTTTTGGAATTAAATAGTTTGAGGCTTCCGCACCATCCTCAGGAACAATTGACACTCTCTGTTTGCCTCTTACTTCTTTTCCAAACACAACTTGACCATCATTTTCTGCAATAATCGCACTATCTTTTGCTTTTCTTGCTTCGAATAATTCTGCTACTCTTGGAAGACCACCTGTAATATCTTTTGTTTTAGTAGTTTCTTTAGGAAGTCTAGCGATTACATCACCA
>QBYD01000018.1 GCA_003282975.1 Pelagibacteraceae bacterium AG-325-C10 | reverse complement strand
TATTGGGAATGCATTGGGGAACTTTTGTTTTATCTCTTGAACCTATAATGGAGCCTCCTATTCGATTCAAAGAAAATGCTGAAAAATTTGGGTTTAAAAAAGAAGACGCAATTACATTTAAAATTGGTGAAATTAATTCGTTAAAATCAATTCTTAAAGATTAATTTTAAATTCTTCAAACATGCTTAGAAGAATTAATCATTTAATAATTTATTTTTAGCTTTATCAAATTCTTCTTGTGTTAGTGCTCCACTTTGACGAAGATCATTTAGTTTAGTTAATTCGTCACTTAGATTATTATCTTGTGATGCTATATTTTCATTATCTTTGGATTGTTCTGCTTCTTTTTCAGCTCTATTAGCTTCTTTTGATTTAAAACCATTCATAATGGCCATACCACCCAAATATAAAACAAAGGCCATAATAGGAATAACTAATACAAAAAAAATTATTTTTTCCATAAGTTAATCTTCGTCTTCCTCTCTCCACTTTTTTTCATACATCAGATAGGCGGCATATATTACTGATACAACTCCTACTATCATACCATAATCAAATCCAGTTTGCATATCATACAAATACCAACCTAATTGGGTTGCACCAATGGGTGGTATAGTAAGTAGCAAAAATATTAAACCGATTCTGTATGGATATTTAGGTTTTTTCATAACCTAAGTTAACAGATTTAATCAATAGATTTAATTATTAAATTTGCGCTCTTTTGAAACAGTCAATAGTATTTTTCAATAAACAGGCAATTGTCATTGGTCCTACACCTCCTGGAACTGGAGTTAAGGCTTTAGCATTTTTTGAAACTTCATCAAATGCAACATCTCCTACTAAACCATTGTCAGTTTTATTAATCCCAACATCGATTACAATTGCATCTTTTTTAACCCAGTCACCTTTGACAAGTTCTGGTATACCTACAGCTGCAACAATGATATCTGCCTCTAAACATTCAGCTTTTAAATCTTTTGTTCTTGAATGAGTAATAGTTACGGTGCAATTTTCTTTGAGCAGAAGTTGTGTCATTGGTTTACCATTCAAATTTGATCTTCCAACTACAACTGCTTTTTTACCACTTAAATTTGGTTCAATTTTTTTAATCATTAAATAACATCCAAGTGGAGTACATGGGACTGAACTTTCATAACCTGATGATAAATTTCCAACATTCATTGGATGAAAACCATCCACATCTTTTGAGGGAGTTATAGTTTCAATAACCTTTTGTTTATCTATATGTTTTGGTAATGGAAGCTGAACTAAGATTCCAGAAATACTTTCGTCGTCGTTTAGTTCTTTAATCTTTTCTAAAATAGTTTTTTCATCGACTGTATCAGGATATTTAATCACCTCTGATTTTAAGCCAACCTCGTTAGCTGATTTTTCTTTGTTACGGACATAAATTTGACTAGGAGCCATATCTCCAATTAAAATTACTGTAAGTCCAGGAACTTTGTTATATTTAGTTTTTAACTCAGATACTTCCTGCTTTAATTCTTCTCTTAGTTCTGCTGCTATTTTTTTTCCATCTATTAAAATCATATCTCTTTTTTTAAAAAATCATTGGTGCAATGTACAGCTTCATACACATTTCAATAAACCAAATCAATAAAAGAAGGATTATTGGTGATATATCAAGTGACCCTAAATTAGGTAAGAAACGTCTGATTCTGTTTAAAATTGGGTCAGTTAACCGATAAGTAAGTTCTAAAATTGAGTAAACAAATCTATTTTGAGTATTTAAAACATTAAAGGCTATTAACCAACTTATTATAACATTTGCAATAACTACATAAGAATAAAGTTTTAAAACTTGTAAAACTAAATAAAAAATTGCGATCATTTTTTTTCGACATAAATCGATTGACTTGGAAAGGCAAAAGCAGCTTTATTATTTTCTACAATTTGCTTAATTTCAATAGCAAGTTTCTCTTTAACCGAAAGCATTTCATTCCAGCTATTAGTTTTTGTAAAACAACGAACATACATATCAATTGAACTGTCAGAAAATTTATCAATTCTGACTGCCACTCCAACATTTATATCAAAGTCTTCATTATTATTAATATATGTCTCAATTTCGTTTCTAATAGTTTTTAACTGGTCTACTGTTGTGTCGTATTGAAGAGTAATATTCCAACTTATTAACCAATTAGAAGTTTCGCTTACATTAACAACAGCATTTTCAGCAAATTGAAAATTTGGAATAATTGCAAGTGATTTGTCAAATTTTCTTATTGTGGTTGATCTAAAACCGATTTTCTCAACAATACCCTCTATAATTCCTTCTACAGCAATCCAGTCACCTATTTTAAATCTTTTTTCGACTAGTACTAAAATTCCAGAGATTAAATTTTTAAATAAATCTTGTGCACCCAACGCAACAGCAACACCAAACAATCCAAGTCCAGCAATAATTGGACCAATTTTTATTCCCCACAATTCTAGTACAGCAGCAAGCCCTAAAATAAAAATTAGAATTTTTAGAGATTTAATAATCCATCCAATTAACTCTCTTGTTAAAAGTTTATCTAGTCCACTTAAAATATAGGAAATTGGTTCAATGATTTGATGCATTACCCAAAAAATTAAAATTGTGATTAAAGTTCTATTGATAGTATCTATAAATTCACGGCTTTCGATAGAAAATGTCATATAATAACTTGCAATAAAAAAACCAAGAACTATTGGTAAAAATCTTGCTGGACCTTCTAAAGCACGAACAAAAGTATCGTCTAACTTATTAGTAGTTCTCTTAGAAATTATCTCGAGTTTTTTTATAATAAGCTTAGTTATTAACCCTCTGAAAATTAAGAAAATAAAAAAAATTCCAATCCCAATTAATATTTGAAAAAAGTCAACACCCAGAATTCCTTTATTCCAAACTGATAAAAATATATCTGAAAAATTATTTATTATTCCCATAGCTAAATTTTATATAACAAAAACTCCTCTTCTCCAGGATTAAAAAGAAAAATTTTCTTCCATTTAATTTCATTCAATATTGATGAGGTTTTTTCCCCAATACACATTAAATTTGTATTCATCCACAAGCTTTCTAATTTTTGTAACTTAATGTAATTTAAGAAGCTTGCAGCACTATTTTGAGAATAAACATAAACAATATCAGGCATTTTTTGCTTCAATTCCGTAACAAATTTCTCATTAAAATTTTTATTATGCAAAGTTCGATAGTTAACAATTCTTTTTACATTGTACCCTACTTTCAACAATTGTTGATCAAGATCAGTAGAAACTGTTTCACCGCTTATATAAATCAAGTTTCCATCTTTTTTATCAAAATTTTGTAAAATTAATTCTTTTAAATTTCCAACGTTACCTTCGGCAGCAATCACATTCTGAAATCCATTATTTCTGGCTGTTTTTTCAGTAGCTTCTCCTACACAAAAACATAGAATTTTTTTATCAATACTTTTTAAATCTAAAAATTTAATAGCATTAGCACTTGTAAATATAACGCCTCCAAAACTTGAGAGGTTTGCTGAATCATAATTTACTTTTTCAACATTTAACAAAGGTAAATGTGATACTTGATGACCTAAAGATTTAAATTTGAATATCATTTCTGAACAATCTTCTAAAGGTCTTGTTAATAAAATATGCATATTATCTTTTATAAGAATTATTTGATTTTGTTTTCAATATTTTGCCAAGTTCTTTACCAAGTTCGCTTGCATTATTTAGTTTTGATGATTTTTTTTCAAAGAATCTTTGTTTTCCATCTAAAGAAAAAAGTTCAGCTTGAAGAGTAATTTGATCTCCTTTAATAATAGCATGTGTTCCAATAGCTGTTTCACAATCACCCTCTAAAACTTTTAAAACATTTCTCTCAGCATGTGCCCTTAGGGAAGTTTCTTTATCATTAATTGCATCTAAAACCGAGATAATTTTGGTATCGTTATTACGACACTGGAGAGCGATAATACCTTGTCCTGCACTTGGGATTATTTCTTCTATCGAAAATATTTCTGTAATTTTATCCTCAATTTCTAAAGACTTAATTCCTGCATAAGACAATATTATAGCATCATATAAACCATCATTAAGTTTTTCAATTCTCGTTTCCACATTTCCTCTAATAAGTTTACAATTAAGATCTGATCTAATTCTTTTTATTTGAAATTCTCTTCTATAAGATGAAGTTCCTATTAATGAATTAATTTTTAATTCGTTAAGTTTTTTTCTATTTTGTGTAATTAAGATTTCTCTTGGATCGTTTCTTTTTAGAAACGCATCAGTTCTTAAACCCACTGTCTCAATTGCTGGCATATCTTTAAGTGCATGAACAGCAATATCAATTTTTTTATCTTGTAGCTCTTTTTCTATATTTGTTGAAAATAGACCTTTTCCACCCACTTCAGATAATCTTATATCCTGAACTTGATCACCTTTTGTGGTTATTTCTTTAATAATTATATCTTCATCTTTTATACTTGTGTTTTGTATAATTTTATCTTTGGCTTTTTGTGCATAAATCAAAGCCAACTTACTTCCTCTTGAACCAATGGTTATTTTTTTATTCATAAATAAATTTATTTCTTACTTGTATTGAGATTGTACAATTAATAAAAACTATTTGAATGAGTAAAAAACCCTTAATTTTAGGAATAGAGTCGAGTTGTGATGAAACGGCTGCATCTTTAATAACTGAAAATGAACAAGGAATTCCAATAGTTTTATCAAATATTATTTCTAGCCAAGTTGAGGTTCATAAAGAATTTGGGGGCGTGGTTCCGGAACTTGCGGCTCGATCGCATATGGAAAAAATAGATCGTATTGTTCAAAAAGCAATTGATGATAGTGGAAGAAAGATTGAAGAAATTGATGCTATAGCTTCAACAGCTGGTCCGGGACTAATAGTTTGTTTATCAGTTGGTTTAAGTTTTGGAAAAGCTTTTGCTAGTGCATTAAATAAACCCTTCATTGCAGTCAATCATCTAGAAGGTCATGCATTAAGTCCAAAACTTAATTCAAAATTAAAATATCCATACTTGGTTTTATTAATTTCTGGAGGTCACTCACAATTTTTAAATGTTCAAGATCTTGGAAGATACAAAAGATTAGGGACAACTATTGATGATGCTCTTGGTGAAGCATTTGATAAAACTGCAAAACTTTTAGGAGTTGAATTTCCAGGTGGACCTCAAATAGAAATCATGGCTGAAAAAGGTGATTCAAATAAATATAACTTGCCAAAACCAATTTTTAATAAAGGTGGTTGCAACTTATCTTTTGCAGGACTTAAAACTGCAATTTTAAAAATAACTAAAAATATTAAAACCGACCAAGAAAAATTTGACCTTGCGGCTTCTTTTCAAAAAACAGTTGAAGAAATATTGTATAAAAAAACTAAAATTGCATTTAGTGAGTTTGAAAAACAAGATAATTTAAAAGAAAAGATATTTGTAGTAGCGGGTGGTGTAGCAGCTAATAAAAAAATTAGAAATATGTTAATTAATTTGTGTAATGAAAATAATTATAAGAGTATATTTCCACCAATTGAATTATGTGGTGATAATGCTGCAATGATAGCTATGGTTGGATTAGAGAAATTTAAGTTAAGACAATTTAGTCCTTTGGATCACCCAGCAAAACCAAGATGGCCACTTGACGAAAAGGCAGCATTTCTAAAAGGTGCGGGAGTTCAGTTGTAATGCAATATTGGCTAATGAAATCTGAACCTGATGTTTGGTCAATTGATCAACAAATTAAAGCTGGTTTAAAAGGTGCTCCATGGGATGGAGTAAGAAATTATCAAGCAGCTAAAAATTTAAGAAGTATGAAGAAAGGTGATCTTTGTTTTTTTTATCATTCAAATATTGGTAAAGAAATTGTAGGGGTTGTAGAGGTAATTAAAGAAGCGTATTTAGATAAAACAGATAAATCTGGTCGTTTTGTTGCTGTAACGGTACGATTTAAAAAAAAATTATCTAATCCTGTTACACTTGAAGATATTAAAAAAAACAAGGAATTAAGCCATTTATCGTTAATAAAGCAAAGCAGATTATCTGTAATGCCTATAGACTCTAAAAGCTGGAAAATTTTAAATAACATGAGTAAAATTTAATTATAAAACTATCTCATGCCAACAAAAAAAAAGAAAAAAACTAAAGCTAAAAATAAAGTTACAAAAAAGGTAACTAAAAAAGCTAATGTTAAAAAAAAGATTACTAAAGAAAAATCAAACCCAGAATTAGTTATCAAAACTAAAAGTGAATGGATAAAAAATAGCTTAGCAAACAAAAAACAATATCAAGATAAATACTCTAAATCGATTAAAAATAATGATGACTTTTGGAGAAAAGAAGGAAAAAGAATTAGTTGGATTAAGCCATACAAAAAAATTAAAGACGTAAAATATAGTAAAAAAGAAGTTAAAATTAATTGGTTTCAAGATGGAACTTTAAATGCTTCGGCAAATTGTATCGACAGACATCTTAAAGATAAAAAAGATAAAACAGCAATTATCTGGGTAGGAGATAATCCAAAAGATAGTCAAAAGATTTCATATAAAGAATTGTATCAAAAAGTATCAAGAGCTGCAAATGGACTTAAAAAATTAGGTATTAAAAAAGGTGATCGAGTTACAATTTATTTGACAATGATACCTGAGCTAGCAATTTTAATGCTTGCTTGTGTTAGAATTGGAGCAGTACATTCAATCATTTTTGGAGGATTTTCTGCTGAGTCAATTTCTGGCAGGGTTAACGATTGTAAATCAGAATACATTATCACAGCTGACGAAGGTGTTAGAGGTGGAAAAAATATTCCTCTTAAATATACAACTGATGAAGCATTAGAAAGCTGCCCTAATGTTAAAAAATGTATTGTTGTTAAACGAACAGGAAATTATATCAATTGGGATAAAAAAAGAGATGTCTGGTATCACGAATTGATTAAAGGTGTAACAGACAACTGTGAACCAGAAGAAATGAATGCAGAGGACCCTTTATTCATTTTATACACTTCTGGCTCAACTGGAAAACCTAAGGGAGTTTTGCATACTACTGGTGGGTATATGGTTTATGCTTCAATGACCCATCAATATATTTTTAATTACAAACCAAAAGATATCTATTGGTGTACAGCTGACATTGGTTGGGTAACTGGGCATAGTTATATTATTTATGGTCCACTTGCTAATGGAGCAACCACAGTTATGTTTGAAGGAATTCCAAATTATCCTGACACTTCACGATGGTGGCAAATAATTGATAAATTTAAAGTTAATACTTTTTATACAGCACCTACGGCAATTAGAGCTCTTATGAGAGAGGGAGACAAACCAGTTAATAAAACATCTCGAAAATCACTGAAATTACTAGGTACTGTTGGAGAGCCGATTAATCCAGAGGCTTGGATGTGGTATTACAAAACAGTTGGAAATTCTAAGTGTCCGATTGTAGATACATGGTGGCAGACAGAAACAGGTGGAATAATGATAGCCCCTCAAACTGGTGCAATAGATTTAAAGCCTGGTTCAGCTACTAAACCATTTTTTGGTATTAAGCCTGTGATTGTTGATAAAAAAGGTATTGAAATTAAAGGCCCAGGGGAAGGCAGATTATGTATTGCTCAGTCTTGGCCTGGACAAATGAGAACTGTTTATGGAGATCATCAAAGATTTATAGATACTTATTTTTCACAATTTAACGGTAAATACTTTACAGGTGACGGATGTAGAAGAGACAAGGATGGGTACTATTGGATCACGGGTAGAGTAGATGATGTGATTATTGTCTCCGGTCACAACCTTGGTACTGCTGAAATAGAGAGTGCTTTCGTTGCTCATCCAAAAGTGGCTGAGGCGGCTGTGGTTGGTTATCCCCATGATATTAAGGGTAATGGATTATATTGTTATGTAACTTTAAACACTGGTGAAAGGGAAACTGGTGAACTTGAAAGAGATTTAAAACTTTGGGTTAGAAAACAAATTGGACCATTAGCAACTCCAGACTTAATTCATTTTACATCAGGCCTTCCTAAGACAAGATCAGGAAAAATTATGAGAAGAATTTTAAGAAAAATTGCCGCTAATGAACATGATCAATTAGGTGATACCACTACCTTAGCTGATCCAAGTGTGGTTGAAAGTTTAGTTGATAATAGAAAAAATATTTAAAAATCTATTAACTTTTCGAATTCCTGTTTAATAATATCCCATTTCAAAATCATAGAATTTAATACAATTTTTCGATCTAAAGACTTTAATTCCTCAGCTATAGGAGCCCATTTATATAATGATAAAGCACTTGGGTTAAATGGAAGATCACTATAATAAGATTCCCAATTGATATTTTTAAATCTTTCATCAAAATGTTTTTTTGCTTCCTCTATTATACCTAATGGCATCTTATTGGATGTTTCATCATCTAGAATTTTATGAAATATTTCTCTTGATTGATTGATATTTCTAAAATTAAAATTAACTTTTAGATATGAAAATGTAAAAAATGTTAAATCTTGTAAAGCAACTGAGTAAATATTCCATTTAGCTATGTTAAGAGATGACATAAAAACATCATTGTCAAAATGAAGAACATACCTTGTGCCCATTCTAGTTTTTAAATAACTATATAAAGTAACTTGTGTTACCCAAGCAGATTTGGTTTGAATAAAATGCTCAAGTTCATCTAAATTCTTAATCTTTTTCTTTGGTATGAACGCTTTAAACAAAGAAAATAAATAAACTTTGAAATCATTAAATGATATGTCGCGCCACGAGAGTTTATATTTTTGCATAAAAATTCATTAGTGTGGCGATTATACCTTAAAAAAGTAAGTAAATAAGTACCTAATGTGATCAAATTTTAGTCTTTTCAAAACTCTCATAATGGTTATGGTTTTGGTTAGTTATAACTAAATAGAGAGGTATACATGTCAAACGCAGAAAAACACTGGGAAAAAACCAGGTCATTATTATTTGTAACACTGGCCATCTGGTTTGTATTCTCAATTGGCATCTTTCTTTTCGCAGCTGAAATGAACGAGGTCACTGGACCTTTCGGTTACCCATGGACATATTGGTTTACTTGTCAGGGATCTCTTGGAATTTTTGTAATCTTAATTTTTTGGTTTGCAAACAGACAAGAAAAAATCGATGAAGAATTCGGCTTCAACGAAAGAGAGGATGGCTAATGATTAAAGGTAAATTTATAGACAATTTGCCAAAAGTTTACGGAATCTATACAGGAGGTTTTATAGGTTTCATAATCTTAATGGCAATTGGTGAGCAGATGGGTATGACTGCTAAAGCAATAGGTGTTGCTTTTGTGGCTTTTACAATATTCATTTACGCATTAATTGGTTATCTATCAAGAACAGCTCAAGCAGATGCGTATTACGTAGCTGGAAGGCAAGTTCCAACAGTATTCAACGGTATGGCTACAGCAGCAGACTGGATGTCTGGTGCATCATTCGTTGCAATGGCAGGTGGAATTTACTTTAAGGGTTATGGTTATATGGCTCTACTTGTGGGTTGGACTGGTGGTTACATATTAGTTGCAACTTTATTAGCTCCATACTTAAGAAAATTTGGCTGTTACACAGTTCCAGATTTTATAGGTACAAGATATGGTGGTAACTTAGCAAGATTTCTTGCAGTAGTGGTTTTAACCGTCGCTTCATTCACTTATGTGACTGCACAAATTAACGCTACAGGTACTATTGCATCTGTTGCTCTAGATATCGACTTCAAGTACGCTGTTTATGTTGGACTGATAAGTATTTTACTTTGTTCAATGTTAGGGGGTATGAGAGCGGTAACTTGGACACAGGTTGCACAATATATCGTGCTAATTATAGCTTACTTGCTTCCAATATTTTGGATCAGTAACAAAATGGGTGCAGGTTTCTTTCCTCACTTTATGTTAGCTGATGAAGTAGCTAGAATCGGTGAATTAGAACAACAGTTTGGGTTTGTAAAAAACTCTGCTGCTGATCTAGCAACTGTACCTAAAGGGTTGGCTGGAATAACAAAAGCACACTCAGCAGTAAACGCTACACCTTGGGCATTTATTTCACTAGCACTGGCAATGATGATGGGAACAGCATCATTACCTCATGTGATGATGAGATATTTTACTACTCCAAGTGTAAAAGCAGCTAGAAAATCAGTTGGTTGGTCGTTATTTTTTATCTTCCTTCTGTATTCTTCTGCACCAATGTTAGCAACACTGTCTAAACTATCGTTGATTGATCCAACATTATCTACAGGTATTATTGGTAAATCATTTGCTGAAGTTCAGTCAATAGATTGGTTTCAAAACTGGAACCAAGCAAACTTGATGTTCATCAGTGACTTTAACGGCAATGGAACTCTTGAATTGAATGAGTTTTTCATGGGCGGCAAAGCAGTTGTGTTAGCAACTCCAGAAATAGCTGGATTACCTTACGTAATCTCAGGTCTGGTTGCTGCTGGAGGTATGGCTGCTGCCATGTCAACAGCTGATGGTTTGATCTTAGCAATTGCTAATGCGATCTCTCATGACGTTTATTACAAAATGATAGATCCAAAAGCAGAAACTGCAAAAAGATTACTTGTAGCAAGACTTTTACTCGTAATAATTGGTTTTGCTGGCGCAACTATTGCAGCAATGGAGATCCAAGGTATCTTAGGTTCAGTTATTTGGGCTTTTGATTTTGCGATGTCTGGATTGTTCTTCCCGCTTGTACTTGGTGTATGGTGGAAAAGAGCTAACAGACAAGGTGCTATAGCTGGTATGGCTTTAGGTCTTGGTTCTGCTATTTGGTACCTAGTTTGGGTACGAACTGGTGGAAGTGGATTCTTAGGACTATCTCAGTTAACATTTGGTATCTTCGGAGCAGGTGTTAGTTTTATTGCTATGGTGGTAGTGAGTTTAATGACTCAAGAGCCAGATAAAGCAACTCAAAAAATGGTTGATGAAGTTCGTATACCGAGCGGAAGAACCGTTACAGGTAAATAGAGCTATTAAATCTTAATTCAAGGGGCGATTAACTTCGCCCCTTTTAATTTGATATTTATTCCAATACAGATTTCTATATGTCTGCAAATTTTCATCCTATTATTTATTTTATAGATTATCTTCTTGGTATTATTATGTGGACCTTAATAGGAAGAGTTGCGATGAATATTTTTCAAAAAGAGGATTCTGAGTTTTTTTTTATGAAAATATTTGTTAGATATACAAATCCTTTAATTAGATTATTTAAACCGATTACTCCATCATTTATTATTGGACCTTTAGTGCCTCTATACGTTGCCTGGTTCTTTTACATGATTAGATTTTACTTTATGCCATGGGTTTTGGGATATTCTGTGATGGGTATGTTATCATTTCCTCTTGAAAGTGAAATTTCTAGACAAATTTATCAATTATTTAATTCAATTAGATTTTAAAAATTGATAATAGTAAATTTATTAATCGATGAAAAAAATACAAATTTCACCATCAATACTATCTGCTGATTTTAGTCAATTAGGTGTTGAAATTAAAAGACTTGAAGAAGGTGGCGCTGATATGATCCATGTTGATGTTATGGATGGTCACTTTGTTCCAAATCTTACAATTGGACCTCCCGTTATTAAAGCTCTTAGAAAAAAATGTGATCTCAAGTTTGATGTTCATTTAATGATTTCTCCAGTTCATAAATATATTGAATCTTATGCTGATGCGGGAGCTGATATTATAACTATCCATCCAGAGGCAACTGATAATCTAGAGGCTTCAATTTTAAAAATTAGAGAGTTAAATAAAAAAGTGGGCATTTCATTAAATCCTGAGTCTAAAATTGATTTAATTAAAAACTTTCTTGATAAAATTGATTTAATTTTAATTATGAGTGTAAATCCTGGATTTGGTGGTCAAAAATTTATGCCCGAAGTTTTAGAAAAAATCAAAGAACTTAAAAAAATCCAAAATGAAAAAAATCTTGATTTTGATATTGAAATCGATGGAGGAATAAATTTTGATAATTGTAAAGATGCAATTGATGCGGGTGCAAATATTCTTGTTTCAGGAACAACAATATTTAAAAGTAATAACGGAGATATAAAAAAAAATATTAATTTATTAAAATTAAAATAAGTTAATGATTATCAAAAAATTCCTAGATAGCTTTAGTCTTATCTATTTTAATCTTAAAAATTATATAAATAAAATTTATCAAAATTCTAATTTATATGACAAAAAAATTTCTAAAACTTACAGTAATACTTTTAATTATAAACCAAGTCCGCATCTATTATCATCATTAATTAAATATCAGAAAAAAAAATATAAGATTGAAGATTTTTCACTAGAGTCTATTTGGACTAACAATATTAATTCAAAAGACTATAAGAAATTAAACAATTTTTTTTGGTTTTTTAGCTTAGATTTAAAATCTTCAAGAAAAGCGGTACAATCCCTGATTGTCAGTTGGATAAATAATAACAATAAATATGATAATAGAAGTTGGGATTTTGATCTTACTTCAAAAAGAGTAATTTCATGGTTATCAAATCATGAGTTAATTTATGATAATGATAGAGAATTCAAAATAAAGTTTGATTCCATTATTCAAAAACAAGCAAACCACCTTTTAAATGAAATAAAAAATTCAAAAATATTTGAAAATAAAATGATTGGATGCGCAGCAATTATTTTAACAGGGCTAGCTTACCAAAATAATAAAATTTACCTGGATAATGGTTTATCGTTTTTAAGAAAAATTATAAAAACTTCAATTGATAATAATGGATTTCCGAAATCAAGAAACATTAAGCAGCTAAGTTTTTATTTAAAGTATTTCATTTTAATTAGAGAATGGTTTAAGGAATCACAAAATAAAATTCCAGAATTCATAGATGAAACAATTTATTATCTTGGAATAAACTATGCCTCTATATGGCAAAATATAAAACATGATATTTTATTTAATGGAAATTATATATCCAACAACGATGAATTTGACCAATATTTAAAAAGATTTAATTATACATTTAAAAATGAGAGTAAAGAGATTGCTGGATACGCAATTCTTAAAAATAAAAAAATTATATTAGCAATGGACGTAGGACCAAGTCCAATTGGACCTCAATCAAATGATTATCAATCTGGCGCTTTATCATTTGAGATAATATCAAATGGTAAAAAATTAATTAGTAATTCAGGCTACTTTGCCAATAAACAAAATAAACTTAATAAACTCTCAAAAAGCACCGCATTACAGAGCACTTTAGTAATCGAAGATTATTCTTCCTGTAGTTTTAAAAAATTAAAATCACTAGGCTATTTAGTTGATCAAGGTTTAAAAATTATGAATAAAAATATTGTGTTTGAAGATAACTATTGGAAAATTTCAGCTTCACATGATGGCTATCTTAAAAAATTTGGTTCTATTCATAATAGAGAAATAGAATTTTATCCTGAACAAACAAAATTTGTCGGTATCGATAAAATAGTAAGAAAAAATAAAGACAAAAATGTAAAATTTGATATTAGGTTTCATTTAGATCCTGACTCAAAAGTGATGAAAACACAAGATAATAGGTCAATACTAATTGAATTAGAAAATGAAGGTTGGAAATTTAGCTGTGATAAATTTAATATAAATATTGATAATGGATTATATTTCGGTAATAAAAATTCATATAAAGAAAACCATAATATTTTTATATCAGGAATAACTCATGAAACAGAACAGGTTATCAAGTGGGAGATTACAAGGTTGTAATGAAAAAAATTAAAACAGCTTTAATATCAGTTTCAGATAAAAAAAATTTAAAACCACTTCTCAATATTTTAAAAAAAAATAAGATAAAAATAATCAGTTCTGGTGGTACCTATAAAGAAATAAGAAGATTAAAATATAAATGTTTAGAAGTTTCTGAATTTACAGATTCACCAGAAATTTTAGGTGGGAGAGTTAAAACACTTCATCCTAAAATTCATGCTGGAATTTTAAATAAAAGAAATAACAAAAATCACTTAAAAGATTTAAGTAATAATAATTTTGAAAATATAGATTTGGTTATTGTAAATTTTTATCCATTTGAAAACACTTTAAAAAGTACGAAAAATCATAAAAAGATAATTGAAAATATAGATATTGGCGGACCAACAATGGTCAGATCTGCTGCTAAAAATTATATGGATGTAGCAGTTATTACATCTTCAAATCAATACGAAGAATTAATTGAAGAATTAAAAAAAAATAATGGATCTACAACACTAGAGTTTAGAAAAAAATTATCAAGAATTGCATTTACAGAAACTGCTTACTATGACTCTATTATTTCAAATTATTTGAATAAAATATCCAATATAACTTTTCCAGAAAAACGAACTTTTCACGCAAATTTAATTGAAATACCAAGGTATGGTGAAAATCCTCACCAAAAAAGCGCTGTCTATTCGAAAGACTTCGCCCTAAAAATTAAACAAATCCATGGAAAAAAATTAAGCTACAATAATTATAATGATATCTTTTCAGCATTAACCATTTCTAAATCATTACCTAAAAACAAAGGTACAGTAATTGTTAAACATGCAAATCCATGCGGGGTATCTATCAAAAAAAATCATCTTGAAAGCTATACTTCAGCCTTAGAATGCGATCCTGTAAGTGCTTTCGGCGGAATAGTATCTTGTAATTACAAAGTCAATAAGACTATCGCAAAAGAATTAAGTAAGCTTTTTCTTGAAGTCGTAATTGCAAATAATTTTGATACTGATGCAATTAAAATTCTGAAAAAGAAAAAAAATATAAGACTAATAAATGCATCAAACCATACATTTAATGATGAGTTAAAATTTATATCTATTAATGATGAAATATTAGTTCAATCTGAAGACACAAATACATTTAATATAAAAGATTTTAAAGTTGTATCGAAAAGAAAGCCAAATCAAAATCAAATGAAAAATCTTATTTTTGCCTTTAATATTTGTAGATATGTCAAATCTAATGCAATTGTTTTAGCAACTAATGAAACAACAGCTGGGATTGGATCTGGTCAGCCAAGTAGATTGGATAGTTGTCAAATTGCAATTGATAAAATGAATAAGTTTGTAAAAATAAAGGAAGAAGTGGTAGCTGCATCTGATGCTTTTTTCCCTTTTGTAGATGGTATAGAAAAACTAGTACAATCAGGTGTAACTGCAATCATTCAACCCTCTGGATCTATAAGAGATAAAGAAATTATTAAATTTGCAAATGAAACCAATACTATATTAGTTTTTTCAAAAACTAGACACTTTAGGCATTAGTTAACTGATCAATTTTTGCAGCTAAAATAAAATCGTTTTCAGATAAACCTTCTATTGCGTGAGTAGTTATTTTAATTTCTGCATATCCCCATCCAAATGATATATCGGGATGATGCCCCTCATCCTCTGAGATTTTTCCTACTTTATTAATAAATTCTTGGCTCTCTATAAAATTATTAAAATTAAATTTCTTATTTAAAAAAAAATTTTCCTTTTTATCTTTTGAAATATCCCAGCCATCTACTTTCTTTTGATATTTGTGAATTTCAGATATATCGAAAGGAATAACACCTCCTTCACATGGAATACACTTCTTATCTTTTAAATTACTCATATTTTAACTCTTTAAGTTCATTATAAAATTTATCCTTTATTTTGTTTGAAATTTCCTCAGGTAAATTTTGTTGCCATTTATTTTTAAAACCTAAATTAAAAAAATTTGTTCTATTATTTTTTTTATATGTAGGGCTTTCTTTAAATCCATGCAATTCTTCTTTTCGTTTAAGACTAGAAAAATTCGTTGAATTAATTGAATTCTCAAATCTTTTTTTATTGATAGGTTCATTTTTATCAGTCAGCTCCTCTATAAATGTAAGTATTTTCCAAAATTCATCATATGCATTTACTTCAAGATCTTCATATTTTATGAATAAAGTTTTAAATTCAAAATTATTTTTCCATGATTTATAATGATTAGACCAACTTCCTAAAAATGAAAAATTACTTAAATCACCTTCAGAATTTTTTAATGATAAGGAGGCATTTTCATCTATCATTTTATTATATATCTCGTTAAAACTCATAGAGTAATGATTGCACATCGAAGAAACAACATTTCTTGGGTCTCTTACTATATATATTGCTCCTAAGGTTTCTGAATTCCTTGTAAATTTATACCCGAAGTATTCCTCTAAGGAATTATGAGTTTTTAAAAAAAAAATTTTTTCTTTAGTAAAAAATTTCTTTTGATTGTATATCCAATTTTTTGCAGCTTCAACGTAAGTATAAGATTTAACATCAGAATATTTTAATGATGGAAATTGATTAATATTTAATAAAAGATTAAAATCAAATTTACCGTCCTTTGAATAATAATAAGCAGATAAAAAAGATCTCAAGAAGGTATTTCCACTTTTGGGGTATGAAGATATCCATATTATCATAATCTACTATTTAATGGAGCGGGCAAAGGGGGTCGAACCCTCGACCTTCTCGTTGGCAACGAGACGCTCTACCACTGAGCTATGCCCGCATATTTAAAGCTATTGTTAGACTTTTTTTTTCATTCAATCAATACAAATTAATAATAGATATGATATATTTTTTTAAATTATGAAAAAAAATGAACTACCGAAAAAAATACCTATTTTTCCATTAAGTAATTTTATCATTTTTCCCAAAACAAGTGTTCCGTTAAATATTTTTGAGCCAAGGTATATTGATATGATCAACGATAGTATGAAATCAAACAAATTAATTGGTATGATTCAGCCTATGAACTTAGGTGGTGCTGATAAAATAAGACCACATGTATATAAAATTGGTTGCTTAGGAAAAATAACTAGTTTCAGAGAAACTGAGGATGGTCGATATTTAATTGAACTTAAAGGATTGATTAGGTTTGAAATAATTAATGAATTAAAAACAGACAAAAAATATCGAGAATTTGAGATAGATTTTGAAAAATTTCAAAATGATTTAGATGTTAAAAAAGAAGAACTTAAATTTTCAGATTTAGAATTAATTTTTAAGGATTTAAAATCTTTATTTGAAAAAAGAGGTTTTATAATTAATTGGAAACAACTTGAAAAACAGAGTTTAGATGAAACAATAAACGCTTTAGCTATGGCTTCTCCTTTTTCTTTAGAGGAAAAGCAAGTTTTATTGGAAGCTAAAAATCTTGATATAAGAAAAAACAAAATAGCTGAAATTTTAAGTACTTATACATATGACTTATTTAACAATACTACCTTGCAATAATTTAAAAAAATATTCCCTCATCTGCAATTTTTATAAACGCTTTATTTGCAGAAGAATTTTTACCCAAGATTTGAATTGATTTACTTAAAACTGAATTTTTAGTTTTTCTTTCAAGGTTAAAAAATTCATGAATTAAATCAATTCCATTAGAAAAAATAAAATTTTTATATTTCACATTTTTTTCAAATTCTGTATTTACAGAGCTGTCCAATTCTAAACCTAGATCTAATTTATTTTTGATTACATTTAAAAGCACTTTAATGTCCCTTATAGTCATATTAAAACCTTGTCCTGCTAAAGGGTGAATTTTATGAAGTAAATCACCAAATGCTAAGATATTTTTATGATAATAGGATCTTAAATTTAGAGACTTTAATTCAAAATTTTCGATTTTATCAATTTTGTTAATTTTATACTTAAAATTATATTGTTTTATCAGTTCATTTATATCGTTAACTTTTTTAACTGAGTTATGAACAGAATATACTATTGAAGTTTCTTTATTTGATATTGGTAAAAATGCTAAAGGACCTCTTTTTGTAAATATTTGTGTAGCTGTATTATTTAAAATTTCTTTATGATTAATAACAGTCGTGTAAGCAAAACTATCATATTCTTTTATAATTTTTTTACCAAAATATTTATTAGTAAAATTATTAACATAATTACAATTAATAATTATATTATAATCTTTTAAGAAAGATATATTAACATTTTTTAAATATTTTGTTTTAAAATATTTACTTTTAATCAAATTTTTTTCTAGTACTCGGTGTAATTCGTAATTTTTAATAATTGAAAAAATTTGATCATCGTTTTTTTCAAAATTTAATAATTTTTCATTTTTCAAATTATCTGTATATATTTCAATTTTTTTTAACTTCCAAAGAAGCTTTTCAATATTAATAATATTTTTATTGAAAAAATTAATGTTACTTTTTGAAATACCTAAAGTTCTTGATAGACCTATTTTTTGATTTTTTTTTGGGGATATAATTTCAACATAAATATTTTGATTAACTAAAGCTTTAGCTAAAGTTAAGCTTGAAAGACCATATCCTAGTAAACAAACTCTCATATTATTTTTAATTTTAACAATAAAAATTAGATGATACAAAGTGATTAAATCGATTCATTTATATGAATATAAAAAAAACAGCAGATTTAGTGATTAATTTCACTGTCAATAGACTAGCAGAAATTCTTGGGATTATTATTTTCATCTCAGGAACAATGTTATTAGTTGCACTAACGAGCTATTCTCCCGAAGATCCTAACTTCATTTTTCCAAAAAATACAGAAATAAAAAATTTATTAGGTTTCCATGGTAGTTTTGTATCTGATTTATTTTTTCAGTCTGTTGGACTAATAGCATATTTGCTATCATTTACTTTAATTATAACTGGCATAAATATATTTGCTAAGAAAGAATTTTTTTTAATTATTGAAAATATTTTTTTTGGAATTCTTTATTCTATTTTTGGTACACTTTTTTTAACTTTCTTTTATTCAAAAGATTTTACCTTTTATATTAATGGTAACGGTGGATTTGTGGGTAATTATTTAAATCACACATTTTTAAATTCATTAATTCAAATTAATGAGAATATTTTTTATTATATTTTAATTTTATTAGTCTTATCTTTATTTCTGATAAGTATTAATTTTAGTCCTATAAATTTCTATAAAAATATTAAAAAAATCATAAGTTTCTTAACTAGAAGCAAAAATAAAAACTATACTGATAAAAGTGAAATAATTAGTGAATATATCCCACAAGATGAAATTAAAAATCTTATTCAGGAAGATCTACCATTCATTAAAGCTGAAAATAAAACTGAAAATAAAATTAAATTTAAACTACCCGGAATAAATTTACTAAAAGAGCCTTCAAAAAAAGAAAAGGATAATTCAAATAAAAACGAAACTCATGATCCAGAATTTCTAGAAAAAATATTAATGGATTTTGGTGTTAGTGGTAATATCAAAAAAGTTAGTCATGGACCCGTTGTTACTTTAAACGAATTCGAACCTGCTGCAGGAGTAAAAGTTTCTAAAATTATTAATTTATCTGATGATATAGCTAGGAATACTAGTTCAGAGTCAGCTAGAATAGCAACAATACCTGGGAGCAATACAGTTGGTATTGAACTTCCCAATAGCTCTAGAGAAAATGTTTATTTAAGTGAGATTTTAAATAATCCTGATTTTAAAAAGAAAGAGATAAAATTACCTATAGCTCTTGGAAAGAGTATTTCAGGTAAACCTATAGTTGGTGATTTAGCATCTATGCCTCATCTTCTTATAGCTGGAACAACTGGTTCAGGTAAGTCTGTTTGTATTAATACTATTATTCTATCTCTACTATATCGACATACACCAGATAAATGTAAATTTATTTTGATAGATCCTAAGATGCTAGAGCTTTCTACTTATGAAGGAATTCCTCATTTGTTATGTCCGGTAATTACTGAAGCAAAAAAAGCAGCTTCTGTACTTGGTTGGGTGGTTAAAGAAATGGAAAGTAGATATCGTTTAATGACAAAAGAAGGTGTTAGAAATATAGACGGTTATAATGCGAAACACAAATTACCTATGCCCTATATTGTGGTAGTGGTTGATGAAATGTCAGACTTAATGTTAGTCGCTGGAAAAGAAATAGAGAATTATATTCAAAAACTCTCTCAAATGGCGAGAGCAGCTGGAATTCATATTATAATGGCAACACAAAGACCAAGTGTTGATGTAATTACTGGTACTATTAAAGCCAATTTTCCAACAAGAATTTCATTCCAAGTTACATCTAAAATAGATAGTAGAACAATTCTTGGGGAACAAGGGGCAGAACAATTACTTGGTAAAGGTGATATGCTATATATGTCCTCTGCTAATCGTATTGTAAGAATACATGCTCCATTTGTGTCAGATAATGAAATAGAAAAGATTAACATCTCACTTAGATCTCAAGCAGAACCTGATTATGTGGATGAGATTTTAAATTTTGCTGATGAGAAGGAAATTGGCGATAGTCAAAGTCAGGGTGATAAGGATGAACTTTATCATCAAGCATTAGAAATTATTAGATCAGAAGGTAAGGCATCTACTTCATTTCTACAAAGAAAACTTCAAATTGGATATAATAGAGCCGCAAGAATTATTGATATGATGGAAGCTGATGGAATTGTTAGTAAAGCAAATCATGTCGGTAAAAGAGATGTGCTTTAAT
>QBYD01000017.1 GCA_003282975.1 Pelagibacteraceae bacterium AG-325-C10 | reverse complement strand
GACAGATTATAACGTAGGATCAAATCATATACTTCCAACAAACGGTTCTGCAAAATACTCAAGTGGAGTAAGTGTAAACGAATTTTATAAACGGATTTCCTACATAAACTTATCTAAAAAGGGTATTGAAAGTCTTGGGCCATCCGTTATAACACTTGCAAACTATGAAGGGTTGGCAGGACATGCACAATCTGTAAAAATAAGATTGAAAGGAAAATAATTTGGCAAAAGAAGAAAATATTTTAGAGCTTAAAGGAAAAGTTTCTGACCTACTTCCAAATGCTATGTTCCGTGTGTTGTTAGAGAATGGACATACAGTAACAGCTCATGCTGCAGGAAAACTTCGTAAAAACAGAATTAGAGTACTACAAGGAGATACAGTCACAGTTTCTGTATCAACATATGATCTAACAAAAGGCAGAATAATCTTTAGAGGTTAATCTTTTGCCTCGGTAGCTCAGGAGTAGAGCAGAGCCCTGAAAAGGCTTGTGTCGGAGGTGCGAATCCTTCCCGAGGCACCACCATCATTTTTCATCTTGAAATTCTAAAAAAATCAAATTAGCTTTATGAAAAATAAACAATATAAGGACTAAGAATAAGATGAGTACATTAACAGGTAAAATTAAATGGTATAATGGTAAAAAAGGGTATGGTTTCATTGAAAGAGACGACAAAGAAAAAGATGCCTTTGTACATGCATCAGCAGTTAAAGAAGCTGGCATGAGATATCTAAATGAGGGTGATAAACTAGAGTTTTCATTAGAGGATGGTCCAAAAGGTCCTTCTGCAGTTAATCTAAAAAAAATAGACTAATTTTTGAAATATTTTTAAGGGCGTAAAATCTTTAAATTAGATTAACGTCCTTTTTATTTTTACTTGAATAATGACAATTATTGTCTAAAAGACTGTTCATGATTATAAAAGTTACATACAGAGAGACTTCAAGAAGTACTCATAGAGTTTGTTTCCATAGCCTGTAGGCTATTTATTTATAATATAATTTTTAATCCACACAAAAATAATATAAAAACAAGGAATGCCTGGGTGGTGTAACGGTTAGCACGAAAGTTTGTGGAACTTTAAGTTTGAGTTCGATTCTCAGCCCGGGTACCAAAAAATGAATAAAGAAAATAAATTAGTACCTGGATTACCTTCAGGTTTTGAAGATCGTTGGGATAAAAAACTTCTTCTCAAAAAAAAGCTATTAAAAGCGATTGAGAATAATTTTATCAAGTTTGGAGCAGAAGCTCTTGAAACACCTTCGTTTGAAATTAGTGAAAATATAGGATCTTTTCTTGCAGAAGATGATAGTAATCCTATGTCTGATGTATTCTCATTTCAGGATGGGGAAAAAAGTATTACACTTCGATATGATTTATCAAGTCCACTAGCTAGATTTGTTGCACAAAATAATCAAGAACTGCCCTCAATTTATAAACGATATGCAATTCAAAATGTATTTCGAAATGAAAAAGCTGGAAACGGCCGTTACAGAGAATTTATGCAAGCTGATTTTGATATTGTTGGAAACGTTAATCCTGCTCAAGCTAATGCTGAACTTTGTAATTTAATATCAAGCACATTGTCAGATTGTGGATTAAACAAAGATCAATTTACTATTAATGTAAGTAATAGAAAAATAGTTCAAGGACTAATTGAAGAATTAAAAATTTCTGAAGAAAAACAAATTAAGGTTATTCGAGCAATTGATAAATTAGATAAGCCTGGATTTGGCTTAAAGGGTGTTGAAGACCTCCTCAAAAAAGAAAGGAAAGATCAAAGTGGTGCTATAACGAAAGGGGCTGATCTATCTGATGATCAAGCAGCACAAATATTAAATTTTTTAAAAATTAAAGACTTAAAACAATTAAAAGAAACTTTAAAAAATCCACTTTCTCAAGAAGGAATAAAAGAGTTAGAAGATGTATTTGAAGTACTTAGATATGGATCAAATTTAAATCAAGTTAAGACAAATTTTACAATTGTAAGAGGGCTAGCTTATTATTCAGATTTTATTGTAGAGACTAATCTAAATTTTAAAGTCACCAACAACAAAGGAAAAGAAGTAGATATTGGAAGCATATGCTCAGGGGGGGGGCTATGCAAAATTGATATCTAGATTTAGAGGAGTTGATATTCCCGGAACAGGAATAAGCTTCGGTGTAGATAGATTATTGTTTGCTTTAATGCAATTAGATCAAATTAAAGTCGAAGATCAAAAACCTGTTTTAGTTTGTGTGATGGATGAAAAGTATTTAAAGAATTATTATGAAATTGTCGATTTATTAAGAGATAATAATATTAATGCTGAAGTTTTTTTAAACACTAAAAAAAACCTAGGTAAACAACTTGATTTAGCGAATAAACGACAATTGACTGTTGCAGTTATTTGTGGAGAGAATGAATTTAACGATAACACAGTTACTATTAAAAACCTTAAAGGAGTTAAGGGTGAAAACAACCAAACAATTCCAAAAGCTGATTTAATTAATGAAATCAAAAAACTTATCTGAAAATATTCTTAGATCGGTCAAATCTAAAGGATTTAAGCATATTGATTTACCTTCAGTAATTGAGGCCAATCATATTGTCCAAAGATCAGGTGAAAACTTTAGAAAATTTATATTTTCTTTTATTGATCAAAATGGAAGTGAGCTTTGCCTTAGACCCGACTTAACTATTGCTTCATGTCTTAGGTATTTAGAGAACAATTTAAAAGGTAAAGAGAAGATTTTTTATAGTGGTCAGGCTTATCGTAAGTCACAAAATAAAAAAGATTCTATTATTAGAGACCAAGTTGGATTTGAAATCATTGGATCAAAAGATGAAAAGAATGATGACAAAGAAATTATTAATACTTCTTTAAAATCACTTCAAAATATTAAATATACATCAGGCACATTAACAATTGGCAATGTTGAAATCTTTAATTTGTTAATTTCAAAATTAGATATCCCAAAGCGTTGGAAGTTAAGATTATCAAGACATTTTTGGAGAGAGAAATATTTTAATGACCTCTTAAAGAGATTAGAGACTAACTCAGATGTAGATCCAACTATTGTTGAGATTGACAAAAAACGATATTTCAAAATGTTAAAAGAAGATCTATCTAAAGTTATAGCGGGAAGGTCAATTGATGAAATTTTAAAAAGATTTGATAATAAAATTAGAGATCCAAGAGGGACCAAAAAAGGAGAAAATGTTTCAAAAATTATTAAAGAGTTTTTAAAGATTAAATGTCCAATTAACAAAGCTGCAAGTGAACTTAATAAGTTTTTTAAAAAGAATAAAATTAATTTGGTAGTTGATCAAAAATATTTTCCAGTCTCTGAAAATAAAATCTCAAAATTAAATGTTATATTTTCAGCTTCATTTGGAAGACAGTTAGAATATTACACTGGCATGGTATTTAAAATTGATATCAATTCTAAATCAAAAAACAGAAACATAATTAACGGTGGAAGATACGATAAATTAATTTCAGATCTTGGGGCCAAAAATCAAGTAGCAGCAGTAGGGGCTGCCTTAAATTTAAATTACTAATGAAAAAGAATATAATTAATATTGGTATTCCAAGCAAAGGTAGACTTCGAAAAGATATTTTAAAAATATTTAAAAAAAATAAATTAAATCTAGTTTCGGAACGTGGTGAAAGAGATTTATTAGGATCCATAAAACAATTAAAAAATGTTAAAGTTCTATATCTTCATGCAAGAGAGATAGTTGAAAGATTAGGAGATGGTTCATTAGATCTTGGTTTTTCAGGATTTGATCTATTAAAAGAAAGTGAAATAAATATTCAAAATAAAATCAATGTATCTAAAAGATATGAATTTGGAAAAGCAAATTTAGTTGTAGCAATTCCAGATCCATGGATAGACGTTCAAACAGTTGCAGATTTAGAGGAAATTGCATTTGAATTTAAAGATAAAAAGAAAAAAAGATTAAGAGTTGCAACAAAATATCCAAATCTGACTAGAGAGTTTTTATTTTCAAAAGGGGTTACACAATTTAAATTAGTAAGCTCTCTTGGAGCCACAGAGGCTTATCCTTTTACTGGATCAAGTGAAATTATCACCGATATAACGTCAACTGGTGAAACTTTAAAAGCTAATAATCTTCGTATTTTAAAGGATGGGGAAATATTAAAATCAGAGGCATGTATGATGACATCAAAATCATCTGTAAAAAAACCAGAAGTTAAAAAACTAGTTAAATTACTTTCTAAGAATTAGGTCTTTCCAGTAAATTAAAATAATCTTTATAATATCAAGGTTTCTAGCGATTGCATAAAGCGCAATCACTACCCCTATTATAAATAAAATTTTTAATATTAAGAATAATTCCATCAAATAAGTTTTAAATAATTAAATATAATAATCATATTTTTACTATAAAATAAATTATTAGAATCATGGATATAATCTTAGTTGTTTTATTAGTTTTATTAATAGGAATTGTTTCATCAATTCTTTACTTAAATCTAAAATCTAAGCCTAAAGATGATAACGAAAGTAAGGAAGCTGAGGAGATAGCTAACTTAAAGACTGAAATACAGAATTTAAAAGATACTCTTAATAATACTATTAATACGTCACTTGGCTCAATGTCGACTTCATTTAATAATTTGTCTACAGGAGTTACCAAAGACATGACTGAGGCCTTAACCAAAGTAGATGAAAAAGTTGGTAACTTTAATCAACAAGTTCAATTATTAAATCAAAGCCAAGAGGGGATCACTAAAATTTTAGCAGGTGTTAAAAAGTATGGAACGCTTGCAGAATTTAGTTTGGATGCATTAATTAAAGACTTGTTACCTGCTTCTCAATTCATGACTAACGTTAAGATGAAGGAAGATACTAGTGAAAATGTTGAGTTTGCAATCAAACTTCAAGGAGATGTTCTAGTTCCAGTGGATAGTCATTTTCCAGTAGAAAAATTTAAAGCAATTACCGATGGTCATGACGCGCAAGATAAAAGAGCTGTAGCAGATGCCAGAGCAAAATTAGCAACCGCTTTTAAAGCAAAAGCTAAAAGTGTTAATGAAAAATATATTGTTCCACCAAAAACTACAGATTTTGCAATTGTTTATGCACCAACTGAAAGTCTATATAAAGAATTAACCGAATACCAAGATCCAAGCACTAAAGAGTTGTTAACCCAAGAATTAATGAAAAAACATAAAGTTGTAATCTGTGGCCCTAATACTCTTTCAGCTTACCTACAATCTCTTCACATGGGATTTCAATCTTTAAAAGTTCAAAAGGGGGCGACCGAAATTTATAATCACCTAAAAACAATAACCTCAAGATTTGGAAAGCACTTTGATAATATAATTTCTCTTAGAAAAAAATTAGAAGAAGCTATGTCTGTTGTCGATAAGTTTGGAACAGACGCAAGATCAATTACTAGAACACTTGAAAGTATTAAAGATCCTGAACAACTTGAAAAAGCAGTCCAAACAGAAAATGTAGAAAAATTTGTTGATCGTCCAAAAAAAGCAAATAATTAATTTCTTTTTTTCTAAAATAGCGAATATAAGAAATCACATGGAGTGGAATAACAAATATAACTATCCAAAATCAACTAGATCAATAGATGATGGCTCAAGGCATTATTCTGTAAATGAAGAAAGATTGCCATCGGTTACAACAATTTTAAAAGCAACTGAGTCTGAGGAAAAAAAAGCATCTCTTCTAGCTTGGAAACAAAGGGTAGGCCAAAAGCAGGCTGAAATTATTACACGTGAGGCAAGTAGCAGGGGCAGTTCAATGCATGAATACTTAGAAAAATTTTTAATGGGTAAATTAAATTTAGATTTACTAGGAGACAATACTAGAGAACGAATGATGGCAGACCAGATTATTGAAAATGGATTAAGAAATAAGCTTGATGAAATTTGGGGATGTGAAGCAACATTATATTATCCTGGAAAATATGCAGGAGCTGCTGATTGTGTTGGTGTTTATGAAAATAAAGAAACCATAATTGATTTCAAACAAAGTAATAAACCTAAAAAAGATGAATGGATTGATGATTATTATTTGCAATGTGCAGCATATGCTTTAGCTCACAATACTGTTTACGGATCTAATATTACCCAAGCAGTTATTTTACTTTGTACAAAAGACAATATGTTTCAAAGGTTTTTAATTGAGGGTGACAGGTTAAAAGATTATCAAAATAAATTTCTAGAAAAAGTTGAACAATTTTATGCAAAAAGGAGAGCAAATTGAATTACGTAGTATGGGACATTGAAACAGATTCTGCACAAACTGATTGGGCAACTATTATTGAAATCGGTGGGATTTTACTTGATGAAAACTTCAAAGAAAAAGAGCGTTTTCAAGCAAGGTGTAGACTGCCCCAAGATAGAGTTCCAAGTGCCACTGCACTTTGTATTAATAAATCAAATGTAGATTTATTAACTAAAGGTAACTTAAGTCACTACGAAATGTTAACTCAGGTTGAACAAAAATTTAGAGAATGGTCACCCGCAACATTTCTAGGTTATTCAAGTATTAACTTTGATGATGAAGTAATTAGAAAAGAATTTTTTAAATCTTTAAGAAAACCTTATCTAACAAACACAGAAGGAAATGTTCGTCATGATGCCTTAAATATTGTTAGAGCAGCATTTGCAATCGATGATGATGTTTTAAAAACTGAATTAAATCCTAAAGGAAATAAATCAATGAAACTAGAATCTTTAGCAAGATTAAATGGTTTTGAGTCTGCTGGAGCACACTCTGCATTATTTGATACTGAACTTACTGTCAAGGTTTTAGATTTAATTAAACAAAAACAACCAACCCTTTGGCAAGAATATTTCAAAACAAGTAGCAAAGTAATTGTTGAGAACATGATTAAGCAAGAAAAGATATTTACTCTTAATGAATATTTTTATGGAACAAGTCGATTATATTTATGTGCCCCGCTTCATCCAAATGCTTGTATGCATCCAGTGTATAAATGGGGTCAAGCAGTAGATCTTAGAGTTGATATTGAGGCTATTCAAAAATTAAACTATGAAGATTTAAAAAAAGAGATGAAAAAGTCTCCAAAGTTTTTAAGAACTATTAGATCAAATAAAGCACCAATAATTTTAGATCAAAGTTTTGGAATGAAAGTTGAGCCATATAGTAAGCTAGATCCTAACTTGATTAAAAAAAGAGCTGAATTAGTTAAAACTAATGAAAAGTTTTCACAAGATGTTTGCAATATTTTAAGAGAAGCTGCCGAAGAAAAAATGGAAACTGCTTCACAAGAGGATATTGAACCAGAAGAGTCTATTTATTCTGGAGGATTTACCTCTGCTAAAGATCAAGCTTTATTTCCTAAATTTCATATAGGAGATTGGAGAGAAAAATTTGCGCTATTAGATAAATTTGAAGATGAAAGATTAGTTACTTTTGGCCATGGGCTTATATTTAATGAGGCACCTGAAATTTTACCAAAAGAAGTTCACAAAAAAATCAAACGACGAATAGCTTCAAGAATATTGAGCACCAATAAGGAGAAATGGTGGACTGTTTCTGCTTTTTATTCAGAGTGTGATGAGATTAGAGAAAATGAAGATAAGATGTTTTCATTTAAAACTGTAGATGAAAAGCTTAAATTTTTAGATGGAATTAATGAATACGTGATGAATCTAGAGCAAAAGTATTCAGACGCATAATTTAATAAATCAAAAAAACTTATTTTTGCCCATTGAATAATCAATTGAATCAATTATATCAGTAACATGCTTAATGATTTTAAAGACGAAGATTTTGATAGTAAAATAAAAAACGAAGATATTTCAGTGATCCAGTTCTCCGCTGCTTGGTGTGGACCATGTAAGGCTCTTATACCAGTAATGACTAAGCTTTCAGACGAATATAAAGATAAAGCTGGTTTTTATTACGCAGACATCGAAGATGGTGGAATTAATACTGGAAGTGCTGCAGGAATTAGAGGTGTGCCAACAGTTATTATCTACAAAAAAGGTGTTGAAGTAGATAGAAAAGTTGGTGGAGTTCCTGAAAGCCACATGAAAGAATTTTTAGATAAAAATATCTAATTTAAATTCAATACTTCCCCAGCGAGATATAAAGATCCAGTAATTAGGATAATATCGTTTTCCTTGATCGGAATTGACCTGATAGCACTCTCTATACTTTCTTGGTAATTGATATTTTTGAAGCTATTTAGCTTATCTTTAAGCTCTTTTCCTTTAATGGAGTTTGGTTGATTTGGGATATCTATAGTGGTCAAGGTTTTAACATCCTTAAAGTAACTCATATACTCATTATGATTTTTATTAGCCATCATTCCTAAGATGATATGTTTATTACAATTTAAACTTTCTAAATATTCATTTAATACTTTTGCCCCTAGAGGATTATGCGAACCATCAACAAAGAGTTGATTATCTTTTGTAAGTTCTTTAAGTTTGCCAGACATAATTTCTTGCAATCTTGCAATACTATTTATTTTTGTAATTCCATGTTGGATATGTTCATCTTTTATATCAAAATTTCTTAAAGTTCTTAACGTTGCAATAGCAGTTGAGATATTCTCTAATTGAAATTGTCCTTTAACATTTGGTATTGGTAATTTTAGACCGCCCAATTGATCTTCATAGTAAAAGAAATTATTTTCTTTAATTGTAAAACTGTAGTTTTCATTATGAAAAAATTTATTTGAATTATTATTTGAGATTGTTTTTTTAATATTATCTGTAATTTCTTTAGAACTTTGTTTTGCAATTATTATATTTGAATTTAAAAGAGTTGAAGTTTTCTCATAAATAATTTTTTCAACAGTTTGTTCATTTTCAGGTAACCAATCTAAATGATCAAGGCCAATAGAAGTTACAATACTAGCTAGATTATCTTTAAGGATATTTGTGGCGTCAAACCTATGAAATAAGCCAGTTTCTATTAAATTTATATTATCTGGATATTGAGAGGCTTTTAAAAAATAAGCTGCAGTTAGTATCTCAAAAAAAGTAATAGGTTCGTTATTATTAGCACTTTCAATTTCTTCAAACAAACTTGCTAACTCTTCATCATTAAGTTCTTCATTGTTAAAAACAAATCTTTCATTAATACTTTTGATATGTGGACTAGTGTAGATATTACATTTGATATTTGCTTCTCTTAAAATAGCAAACATAGCCTGGATTGTTGAATATTTTCCGTTGGTTCCAACAATTGAAATTACTTTAAGTTTATCTTGAGGGTTTCCTAATCTTTGACAGAGATTTTGAATACGATCTAAACTTAGATCTATTTCTTTAGGATGCAGCTCTTGTAAGCGACTGACTATCTTCTGAAGTTTCATTTTGCTCAGAACTTATAACAGAATTTTGCTTTAACAATATTGATAATAAAGTTCCTATTTTTGACGCTAGATCTTTACGTTCAACAATTAAATCAACAAAACCTGTTTTTTCAACGTACTCACTCTTTTGAAATCCTTCAGGCAATTCTTCTTTAACTGTTCCTTGAATAACTCTTGCTCCTGCAAAAGCTATTAATGCACCCGGTTCAGCGATATGAATATCACCAAGCATTGCATAAGATGCTGTAATACCGCCTGCTGTTGGATCTGTAATACATACTAAATAAGGTAAACCATTTTTCTTTAATTCATTAATTGCAAGTGTTGTTCTGGTCATTTGAGATAGAGATATTAAACTTTCCATCATTCTCATTCCACCACCAGCGCTGATACATAAAAAAGGAGTTTGGTTTTCAATAGCATGTTGAATTCCATATAAGAACGCTTCCCCTTCAGCCGCAGCCATTGAAGCTCCTAGAAAGTCAAAATCAGATGCAACCGCTGTGATTTTAATATTGTTAATAGTTCCACAAGCAACCATCATTCCACATTCCATACCAGTTTTTTTTCGAGCAGCTTTTAATCTATCTTTGTAAGATTTTGAGTCAGTCCAATTTAATGGATCATCTTTTGGTATAGGTGTTTTAAATATTTCGTAATTATTCTTACCAAATAAGATATCAAATCTTTGACTTGGTTTAATTCGATGATGTCTGTTACAGTCTGGGCATACCCATAAATTATTAGCTAAATCTTTTTTTAATATTGGTCCTTTACAGCATGAAGTCCAATCACTTTTAGCCATTTCTTCCTTAGAAACTCTTTCATGAAAAGCGGTTTTAATTTTCTCACCAGCTTTAATTATTTTTGTAATCCAGTTCATTTAATTTTATTTTTTAGTCTCTTGACGATATTAGTAACATTTGTGACAGTATTTTGTCTTTTATTAATTGAATTAGAAATTTCCTTACAAATTGCACTTCCAACAACTAATCCATCAGCTTTTTTAAGTGATTTTATTGTTTTTTCAGTAATTCCAAATCCAATTACAACATTTTTAGATTTATTTTGATTTTTAATTTTACTGTATTTTTCCAATATTTTTTTAGGTGAAACTTTTAATTTACCTCCAGTTGTTGAAAGCATACTTATATAATAAATCATATCATGAGAATCTTTGATTATTTTTTTTAATCTTATCTCAGATGTAGTAGGAGATACTAATTGAATAAAGTTAATTCCTTTTTTTTTACATTTAGTAGCAAAACTTTTGTTCTCTGGATAAGGTAAATCTACTACAATTAATCCATCAACTTTTGATTTTTTACACTTTTCTAAAAATTTATTTTCATTGTATTGAAAAATCATGTTGTAGTAGCCCATTAGAATTATAGGTTTATTTTTTTTCTTACTTTTAAAATCTTTAGCTATTGAGAATACGTCATTAATTTTAATTCCATTTTTAATAGCACGATAAGCACTGGTTTGTATTTGGCCACCGTCTGCAATTGGCGTGTTATGTGGAAAGCCTAATTCACAAATGTCTGCATAATTAGAAATTGATTTTAATATCTCCAAGGATCTTTTTTTAGTATTATCTCCAGCTACTGTGTAAGTAAGTAAAGCTGGTCTATTTTCATTTTTAGCATTTTGAAAAGCCTGATTAATTAAAGAACTCATTATTTTTTACCTAATCTTTCTCTTAAAATATCTCTATCTTTTTTTGCATCACCACATGAATTTACAATTATAATTGTATCTTTACTTAATTTAGGAGCAATTTTAATTGCCTCAGCAAATGCGTGACTTGGTTCAAGACTAGGATTTAAATTTTCAAATTTAGTTACCATTTGATGTGCATTTAATGCTTCTTCATCTGTTGCATATGTATATCTTGCCCTTTTAGTATCCTTTAAAAAACAGTGCATAGGACTTACACCAGGGTAGTCTAGTCCAGCACTTATAGACTCGGTCTCATTTATTTGGCCCTCTTTATTCTGACATACATAAGAGGCTGCTCCATGCAATATCCCAATTTTAGTTTTGCGACTTAATGGTGCCGCATGTAGTTTTGATTTTTTAGGTCCACCTGCTTCAACACCAATTAATTCAATCTGTTTTTTATCATAGTCAATAAACTCGCTCCAAAATCCATATGCTGAACTTCCACCCCCAACACAATTAATTAATTTTATTTTATATGGTATTTTTTTAAATTCTGATTTTAATTGTACTTTTAATTCTCTAGAAATTTGAGCTGTGCTCCAGCCACAGATTTTAACAAATATATTTGGACCAACGGTACTCCCAACACACATGTGAGTGTTATCACAATTTGATACCCAATATCTCATACATTCACTTACAGCATCAACTAGCGTTTGACTTCCAGAGTAAACAGGAACTATCTCAGCTCCATTCTTTCTCATTGCATCACAATTAGGTTTTTGTCTTTTAATATCTTTTGCACCCATAAATATTTTACATTTAAGACCAAATTTTTTAGCTGCCATACTTAGCATTTTCCCTGCATAACCAGCTCCAGTATCTCCAACTATGTATTTTTTACCCATCGCCTTACAAATAAGAGCATGAACAGTTGCATTATATATTTTGTGTGCACCTCCGTTTGCTTCAGAGACAACTTTTGCCCAAATTTGAGCACCACCTAATTGATTTGTTAAATTATCAAGTTTTACAAATGAAGTAGGAGCACCTATATAATTTTTGAAATAATGATCTCTTTTTTTAAGAAATTTTTTATCTTTTCTTAGTTTTTTAAATTCGTTTGTTAAATCTTCGACAGGTTTTTTTAAAGTCTCAGGAATAAAACTTCCTCCAAATTTACCACCCCAAAAACCGTGTTGATCATGCTGATCAATTAATGGAATTCCTCTTTTAAGTTTCATTGTGCACCTGTTTTATCTTATTTAAAAATATATCTATTTTGGATTTATCTTTTACCCCAGAAGTTTCTAGACCCCCAGATATATCTATAATATCTGCTATTTTTTTATAATTTTCAAGATTATCATTTATTTGTATGTTGCCAGCTAACATTAATGGTTTGTTAATCTTTATTTTTTGAATAAGCTCGTGGTCAAAAGCCATACTTTTTTCGTAGCCTTTGCTGTCAAATAAATAAATATCAGTTACTTCTGAAAATAAATTGTGTTTTTGAACATCATTTTTATCTTTTATAGTTAAAGCAGTAATAATTTTTTTATCATATTTTTTTTTAATTTCTTTGATCTCTTCAGGTGTACAGTCATATAATTGATAATAATCAAAAGGGAGATGTTTAATTTTCTCTAAAATATCTTCATCAGGTTTAACAAGCACAGCTACAAAATAAGAATTCTTTTTATCTAATTTTAATAATTCATTTAGCTTTTCAATTTCAACATATCTTGAGCTTTTTTTATAATTACAAATAAAACCAATAAATTGAGGTGGATATTGATGATTAATTATAAAATTAAGAGTATTGAGATCTGAGATCCCACAAATCTTAGAACCTTTCATTAGTTTAAATGATTGATTAATGTTTGGATGTTATTTTTAATATTGCCTTTAGTAATTGGTCTTCCAATCACAAGCCAATCACTTCCGTTTTTATATGCCTGTTTAGCGGTTAAAACTCTTTTTTGATCATTTAATTTTGAATCAAATCTTATTCCAGGAGTAATAATTTCTTTTTTAAATACTTTTCTAACTATTTTAACTTCTTGTGCACTACAAACAATAGCGTCTAATTTTGCTTTACTAGCTAACTTTGCTTGTTGGTAGACTAATTTTTTAACATCTTTATTAAAACCAATTTCATTAAGAGCTTTATTGTCTAATGATGTTAGAATTGTAACTCCTACCAATTTAGTTCTGCCAGAAACTTTCTTAGCTGCTTTTAATGCTTCCAATCCTGAACTAATGTGCATAGTGCAATAATGAAATTTAAGATCTTTAATTGCATTTATAGCTGAAGCACAAGTATTTGGGATATCTGAAAATTTGTAATCTCCAAAAGTTATTTGATTTTTTAATTGTGAAACAAATTTTCTTCCATTTTTAGAATTTAAAAACTCTAATCCAAATTTATAACCTATCTTTAATTTGGAAGTTTTTGATTTTTTTATTATTTCTTTAATTCTTGGTATATTTGTGCTGTCACAAGCTATGAATATTTTATTCTTCTTCATCGTTTAATTTTTTAAACAAGTCTTTTGACATTTTAAAGTGAATTGTTTTTTTTTGAGGTGTATTGACTTTCTCCCCTGTTTTTGGATTTCTTGAAATTCTTGCTTTTTGGACATTTGTTGAAAAAACACCAAAACCCCTTAATTCAACTCGATCTCCTCTTTTAAGGGCATTTTTAATTTCACCAAGAATGATATTGGTAAATTTTTCTAGGTCTTTTTTTAGAAAATTTGGATAATTATCAGAGAGTTGTTTTAAAAGCTTTGATTTTACAATAGCCAATTTTAATCTTCTTTTACTCTTTATCTTCTTCTTTTTTCTTTAAATCTTCAGAAAGTGATGAGAATGGTAGGTTCTTACCTGATCCTTCAGATCCGTATTTGTCTAAAGCTTCTTTTTTCTCAATTTCTTCTAATAATTTTATACTTAATGTTACTTTTCTTTTATCTAGATCAAGATCAGCTATCGCACAGTCAAGTTTTTCACCCCCTGTCCATCTACTTGGTCTTGCATCAGCCGCATTAATTGCAATTGCTGACTTTTTAATTTGGAAATCCATTTCACAACCTTCGGGTCTAACCATTAAACCTTTATTATCAGTTGAGATTACTTTTACAGTGATTGTTTGGTTTTTTACTTTATCTTTAAACCACTCAAAAGGATCTGCTTGTGTCTGTCTTAGACCAACTCTAATTTTTTGTTCAGAAACTTTAGTTTCAAGTACTTTAGCTTTGATTTTGTCGCCTTTTTTATATTTTTCTAATTCTTGTTCACCATTATTTAGATAAGTTAAATCATTGCAATGTAAAAAAGCATCCACATCTAGGTCTTCTACTTTTACAAATAATGAATATTCATTTTTATTAACAACTTCACCTTCAACAATAGTTCCTACAGGGTATTTTTTCTCAAAAGTTTCAAATGGATTGTCATGAGTTAATCGATGTGAAATTGCAACTCGTCTTTTGTCTTTATCAATTTCTGTAATAACACAATCTATCTCATCACCAACTTTGAACATTTTTTTTGCAGATATATTTTTTTTAGTCCAACTAAGTTCACTTGAGTGTAGTAATGTTGTAAGTCCTGGTTCTAATTCACAAAAAGCTCCAAAATCCATTAATTTAGAAACTTTGACTTTATAAATTTTATTTAATTCATAATTTTCAATATGCTCAAAAGGGTCAGGTGATAGTTGTTTAACTGAACAACCAACTTGTAATTTTTCTTTATCCACAGTGATAACTTTAAGATCATGTTTTTCACCAATATTAAAAACTTCATCGGGATGATTTACTCTTGAATAAGAAATTTCTTGCAGATGTACTAATACATCTAATTCACCGTTAACATTAAAGAAACATCCAAAAGTGCTGTAGCCTTTTACTTCAGCACCTTTTATAATATCTCCAACTTTATATTTTTCTATTATTTTTGCTTTATCTTCTTTTTTGAAAGATGAAATAATTTCTCTTCTTGAAACACATGCGTTTCCTCTAATTTTATCTAATTTAATTAATGCAAATTTTTGTGGTTCATTCATCAAATGACTTATATCTTTTAAAGGTTTATCGCTTATTTGGGATCCTGGTAAAAACATTAAAGAGCCAGTATCTATATGTTCAACAATACATCCACCCTTACATTTAGATGTTATTTTACCCATGATTGGTTCATTTTTTTCATAAGCTTCTACAAGTTTGTCCCAACCTTTAATTTTTTGAGCTTTACTAGCAGAAACCAAAACTTCACCGTGTTTATCTTCAATTTTTTCTAATAATACTGATATTGTTTCACCAACTTTTATTTTATCAGCAAGACCCATGCTTTTTAGTTCATTGATATCTAAAACAGGTTCACTTTTTAAACCTTCAACAAATAAAAAAACAAACTTTTCAGTAATTTTATTAATCTTACCATCAATAATTTTTCCTTCTTCAATTTGGACTTTTGAAAGTTGGCTGTTTAGTAGTTTTTCGAATTCTTGAGATGCTGTACTTGATAGGTCTTTATAAATTTCCATTAAATATTAATTTTCCTGTCTATAATTTTTTTTATTTTTAAAAAACACGCTCTTTTAGATAAATTTGTAGTGTTAATCAATACTGAATCTTTTGTTTTCTTAAGGGGTGAAATTCTTCTATTGTAGTCACTTTTATCGCGTTTTTTGATACTTTTAAGCACTTTATCATATGAAATAATTTTTTTTAAACTTTTTAACTCTTTAAATCGTCTCAATGCTCTTGTTTTAACACTAGCAGTAATAAAAAACTTAAATTCAGCATCTGGTACAATGTTATAAGTAATATCTCTTCCATCTAAACATGACCCATTATATTTTTTTGGTGGATTGTACGCAAAATTTAACTGAAAAGAATGTACAAGTTTCCTTGTTAATTTTACCTTTGATATAATTGAAGCTTCTGTGCCCACTTCATCAGATAATAGTGCTTTTATAGCTAAGTCTTTAACTTTTAAAGATTTTATTTTTGCTTTAATAAATTTTTGATTGAATTTTTTTGGATATCTCAATTTTAAATATGCAATCATTCTATATATTTTTCCTGTATCGAGATAAAATAAATTGTAATGTTTCGATATAGCTTTTGCTAAAGTTCCAGCCCCAGCTGCTGCTGGAGAGTCAATTGCTATTTTTAAAATATTTTTTCTTTTAATCATTAAGTTTTTAATTCATTTATAATTTTTAGAAAACTAGGAAACGATGTTTTAATTGAGTCTTTATCATGTATGTGCCACTCACCACCAAATGAAAGACCTGCAACAACACACGTCATAAACACTCTGTGATCTTTTAAGTAATCTTTAATTACTATCTTTTTTCTTACTTTAAAATCAGGGTTACCAAAAATTTTTATAGAGTCTTTGGTTACAATATTTTTTACACCCATTAAATTAAGAATTTTAGCACCCCATTGTAGTCTTGGACTTTCTTTTTGATCCAACTCAGCTAAATTTTTAAAATATGAAATACCTTTAGCTTTAGCGGCTAAAATAAAAATTATTAAAAATTCATCAATTGCTCCGCTGTTAAATTTTGTAGGACAATTAATAGCTTTGAGTTTTTTTCCTCCCTCGACTTTGATATCAGCAATTTTTTCGCCTTTATAAATTTTTTGATTTTGTAAAGTGATTTTTGCACCCATCTTTTTTAAAATAGAAATGATAGCTACCCTTGAAGGATTAATATTTACTTTTTTAATAAGTAATTTTGAATTTTTTGACAATGATGTCAGAATGATAAAAAAAGCACTGGAGCTAATATCCGAAGGAACAACATAATCAAATGGTTTAATTTCTTTTACTTTTTTTACCTTTATTAAGTCATAAATTTTTTTATTCTTTACTGTGATTGGTAATTTTAGATATTTGCACATCAATTCAGTATGATTTCTTGATTTTTTTGCTTTAATAAAAGTAGCTCCTTCAGTTCTCATGCCTGCAAAAATTACAGCACTTTTGCATTGAGCTGAGCCTTTATTTTCCAAGTAAGATATGGGTTTTAAATTTTTAGGACTATATATAGTTAAAGGTAAGTTTTTTTTATTTTTTAATTTAAAAATACCTCCAAATTTACTTAGAGGATCTGATATTCTTTTAAAATCTCTTGTTGATAAACTTTTATCACCAATAAGATTTATTGGTTTTGTGGTATTAATTAAAAATCCGAGAATTAACCTTCCTAGTGTCCCTGAATTTTCTGCATTAAGAGTAAGATTATTTTTATATTTATATCCATCAATTCCTTTTCCATAAATTTTACAAATATTATTTTTTAAATCGACTTTAATGCCCAATTTTCTTATCGTTTTGATTGTCGCTTTTACATCTTCTGAAATTAATAAATTTTTTGCTTTAGAATTTCCATTAGCTAGTGAAGCAAATAAAATCCATCTAATACTTATACTTTTGTCTCCACTTACAAGTATTTCTTTATCAAAATTTTTTAATTTTTTTTTTATTATTACTGGGCTGGACATTAAAAACTATTTAAAACTGAAGCTCTCACCAAAATAAGCATTTTTAGCATTAATATTATTTACAAGTTCTGATGGGGTGTCTTGAGCTATAACTTTTCCATTATTCAAGATCATAGCAACATCAACACACGCGAGCAAGTCTCTTGCTTGATGATCACATATACAAATTGTAATTGTATTTTCCTGTTGCAAATTTACAATTGTTTCTTGCAACATTTTAATAGTTAAAACATCTAATGCCGCAAAACATTCGTCTAAGAGAAGAACTTTTGGATCACTTAAAAGTGATAAAGCAATTACTAATTTTTTTTTTTGTCCACCAGATAAGAATTTAGCCTTAATATCTTTTAAGTTATCAAGTTCAAACTTTGATATTAAATAATTAATTTTATCATTTCTTGAATTTTTATTTTCAATTACAATTTCGCTTATAGCCTTAAGATTATCATGGAGAGAAAGTTCATTAAAAAAACCTCCGTGCTGTGGAACATAACCAACTTTAAATTTTTTACTTCTTAGATATATTGGATATTGGGTTACATCTTCTCCATTAATTTTAATTGTACCACTTTTAGGGTTAATTAATCCTGTTATAAGATTGAAAATTGTAGATTTTCCAACACCATTTGGTCCAAGCATACCAAAAATTTGACCCTCATTAATTTTAAAATTTATATTGTCTAAAATTAGTCTATTTCCATAAGCTAATGAAACATTAGTAAATTCAATTACTGAATTTATTTTTTTAAATGATTTAATTCTGAATTTTTTTATGACTGCCATCTTAATCTTTACTTTTTATATTAACTTTTATATTATCTTTATACATAAATATTTTCGTATCTTTAGTAGTAATATTAATCTCAATAACATCTGCTTTTAAAATATTTTCAGGATTTGTATAGACTACTTTTTTTGAAATAATCATTGAATTTCTTTCTATTGAAGAATCAAGATATTCACCAGTGATTTTATTATCCAAGTAATTAATTATTACATTTTTTGAAAAAATAGTGTCAAAATTATTTGTATTATATTTTCCAAAATCTGAAGTGATTTTAACATCATTTGAGTCTGTCAACTTAATGAAAGCTCTTACATCTGTTAAATATATTGTGTTTGGCCTATCATAATCTATTTCACCCTGAGATGCATTAACTATGTACTCATTTCCTTTAGCATCTTTTGATGAATAACTAACATCTTCCATTATATTTGATTTATATAATTCTTCAAAAACTTCTTTTTCCATCTTAGTATCACTCTCTTCTTTTGAGTACTTAAGATATAAAATTAATGAAAAAATTAGTAAAAATATAATTAAAAAAAATATAATATTTTTTTTTTTCATCTACACAATATTAGAGGCAAGAATATTATGTATGTGAATTACTCCGATTGTCTTAGACTTATTTTTTTTACTGAAAACACTTAAGGAAGTAATCTTTTTATGATTCATTAGTGTCAATGCTTTAGCAGCCAACATATCTTTATCAACACCTATGGGATTTTTTGTCATCACATTTTTTACTTTTAATGAATGAAAATTATTTTTTTTAGATTTAAATCTTCTAATTTGACCGTCAGTGATAATTCCAATTGTTTTTTTATACTTATTTTGAATAATTAAAAATCCTAACTTTTTTTTGGTTAATATTTCTAAAGCTTGTTTCATATCTATATTATCTTGAACAAATGGGATTTGAGCCCCAGTAACCATTAGGTCTTCAACTGTTTTAAGTTTTAAACTTAAACTACCCGAAGGATGAATTTTTTTAAAATCTAATTTTCCAAAATTTTTATACTGCATAGCTGCTATAGCGAGAGCATCTCCCAGGGCAAGTTGAACAGTAGTACTTGATGTAGGAACTATACCTCCTGACTCTATTACCTGTGGAATTAACAATTTTATGTCCGCAGCTTTATACAAAATAGAGTCTTTTTTTGACATTATTCCAATCAATAATACCTTATTTCTATTAGCATACTGAATAATGTTTTTGAGTTCATTAGTTTGTCCGGAATAGCTTAGCAATATTAACACATCTTTTTTTTGAATAGACCCCAAATCGCCATGAGATGAGTCGCTTGCTGATAAATTAAATGCAGGAGTTCCGACTGAAGAAAGTGTTGCTGCTATCTTAGATGCTATTAAACCACTTTTACCAACTCCACATACAATTACTTTAGATTGACATTTTGCTATTTCGACTACAGCTTTATTGAATGAATTATTTATTTTTTTTTTTAGTTTTTGTAAACTTTTTATTTCTAATTCAATTACATTTTTAGCAATTTTTATAAAATTTTTTTTGTTCATTAATGTGACCAAATATCATCTTTGAATAAAGCTAGATCAAGATCAACTCTAGTTTTTAAAAAATTTAAACAATCCCTATAAAGCTTTATCCTATTTTCTCTTTCAAGTATTTTGAAGAGCCCATCATGAATTTGATGTAAATAAATAACATCATTCGCACAATATTTTAGTTGTGCTGGTGTTAGCGTGCCTCCAAAATCAGAACTTTGAAATTGTTTACTTACGTCTACATTTGCAAATTCTTTAATTAAAGTTTTTAAAGAATGATTATCAGAATAAGATCTAGCTAATTTAGAGGCAATTTTGGTGTCTAGAAAATTATTTGTCTCAGTTTTTAAATAATATTTAATATGAGCCATATCTGCTCTTCCATAATGAAATATTTTTGTAATAGTTTCATCTTTGAGTATTTTTATTAAATTTGGGGCTTCATAGTTCTTTCTATCAAGCTGTACAATATGAGCATCTGAATTTCCCGTAGATAATTGTATTAAACAAAGAGGGTCTCTTCTCACATTAAGACCCATGAACTCACCATCAACTGCTAACACATTGCCTAAATCTAAATCTTCTGGTAAATCTTTTTGGTACAATTTAATATTATTACTCATTTTTAAATATATATATGACGAATTCGAAGCATTGTCTAATTTTTGGGGGTAGTGGCCAGATTGGTCGAAACTTGATCCGAAAATTAACTAAAAATAATTATAGAGTAACTGTTGTAACAAGAAATATTCATCAAAAAAGCTACATTATCAAAACCCAAGCAAATGCTGGTTATATTGATATTGTAGAGGCTAATATATTTGATGAAAAAAAAATTAGAGCTCTTTTTAAGAAAACAGATATTTGCATTAATTTAATTGGAATATTATTTGAACAAAAAAAAGGAAACACATTCAAAAATATTCATTCTATTTTTCCATCTTTATTAGCTAAACTTTGTAAAGAATATAATTTAAAACATTTTATTCATTTATCAGCGCTTGGAATTAATGATGCTGTTGACTCCGAATATGCTAAAAGTAAATTAGAGGGTGAAAATAATGTTTTAAAAAACTTTCCTTTAGCAACAATTTTAAGACCATCAATTGTCTATTCAGTGGATGATAATTTTACAACTAATTTC
>QBYD01000016.1 GCA_003282975.1 Pelagibacteraceae bacterium AG-325-C10 | reverse complement strand
GTTGAAGATATTAAAAAAGTAAAAAAATTAAAATCAAAACCTCACGCAATAATGGTTAAAAAATTAGGAATGGCATGCAGCTATCCTGGAACTTTCAATAGTTCAATTCACTCAATTATTAATTCAACAAATTATAAAGGTGCAATTTTGAAAACAATTAAGGCTGGTGGGTGTAATTGTTCCAGAGTTAATTTCATTGGAGCTTATTTTGCAGCTTTAAAAGGAGTTGATACTATTCCTAAATCATGGATAAAAAAAACTGACTCAGCTAAAAAAATATTAAATCAAAAATAGTATTACTTAGTTAATTCAATTATTTCGTTAGACTCAAATGTATTTTTTTGTAAATCTTCATTTGCAACTCTTATCATTAATCTTGCAACAATTTCTGAATGAATTGGCTTCATTTTTTTTAAAGGTCCTAAAAGCAAAGGTGTCAGTAATTTAAATACAAAAATTCCTATTTTCTCACCTACTCTTTTTTCTTTTCTATCTCCCAACAAAAATGATGGTCTCATTATTCCAAGCTTTAAAAAGTTTAGTCTTTTTAATTCCTCTTCGACTTCTCCTTTAAATTTTAAATAATCTCCCGAACTTTTTGGGTCTGCATAACCAGATGAAACAAAAACAAAAGAGTTTACTGAATTTGATTTTGCAATTTGAGCAATTTGTTTTGGAACATCAAGCTCAACCCTCTTATATTCTTTTTTATCTGGTGAATCTTTCTTTGTAGTACCAATACAAAAGAAACAATCGTCCCCTTTAATGTCTTCTTTATGATTTTCTAAATTATTAAAATCTGTTTGAATAATTTCAATCTTTGGATCATTTATTTCTATTGTTGAACGAACAAATAACTTAATATTGGAATAATTGTTATTGCTAATTAATTGATTTAAGAGATGACTTCCAACTAACCCAGATGCACCAAATAATAAGGCTGTTTTCACTTCTTAGGATAAGCTTTCACAAAAAGATTTAATTCTATCCATCGCTTTTTTTAAATTTTGCATTGAAGTAGCATATGAAATTCTGAAATATCCATCTAAACCAAATGCAGATCCTTGCACAACTGCTACGTTCGATTTTTCTAATAATTTTTGAACAAAATCAGTATCTGTTTTTAATTTTGTTTTTTTGTTTAAAAGCCCTTTACAACTTGGAAAAACATAAAAAGCTCCATTGGGAGTTAAACAGTTAATTCCTTCAATATTATTTAAACTTTTAACAACAAAATCCCTTCTTTCTTTAAAAGCTTTTGATCTCTTTTGAATAAAACCTTGGTTACCATTTAAAGCTTCTACTGCTGCTGCTTGACTTATTGAAGATGGGTTTGATGTTGATTGTGATTGAATTTTACCAATCGCTTTAATTATATCTTTTGGACCTGCTGCATAACCTATTCTCCAACCAGTCATTGCATAAGATTTACTAACACCATTCATGGTAAGAGTTCTATCTTTTAATTTTGAATTTTGTGCAATCGTATAAAAATTAAAATTATCATACTTAATATGCTCATAAATATCGTCACTCAAAATATGTACTTTTTTATTTTGAACTAAAACTTTTGCTAATTCCTCAATTTCTTTTTTAGTGTAACCTGCACCTGTTGGATTTGAGGGTGAGTTTAAAATTAACCACTTTGTTTTTTTTGTAATAGCTTTTCTTAATTTTGAAGGTGTAAGTTTAAATCCCTCTTGTTCGGTACATTTAACTATTTTTGGCTTTCCTCCAGCTAATAAAACCATATCTGGATAAGACACCCAAAAAGGCGCTGGAATTATTACTTCATCGCCTTTGTTCAATGTTGCCATAAATGCGTTATAGAGAACTTGCTTTCCACCAGTTCCAACTGTGATCTGATCTGATGAGTAACTTAATTTATTTTCTCTTTTAAACTTTGTTATGATTGCTTTTTTTAAAGCTGGGGTTCCATCCACTGCTGTATATTTGGTATCTCCACTTTTAATAGCTTTGATTGCTGCATTCTTTACGTTATCTGGAGTATCGAAATCAGGCTCTCCAGCTCCAAGACCGATTACATCTTTACCAGCAGCTCTTAATTCTCTAGCTTTTTGAGTAACAGCTATTGTTGGTGATGGTTTAATTCTTTTTAAACTGTCTGATATTATGCTCATTGAAATATAAAATTAATCAATTAGTTTTATAAATAATGCAGAATACTTATCAAGATCTAATTACAGCTGTGCAGAATAAAAACCCTGCGATAAGCCCTAAACTAGAGGGTGGAAAAAAATTTCAGATGAAAACTGATTTTAAACCTGCTGGGGATCAACCAGAAGCTATCAAACAATTAGTAAATGGTGCTAATAAAGACCAACTTAGTCAAGTTTTGCTTGGTGTTACTGGCTCTGGAAAAACTTTTACAATGGCAAAGGTTATTGAAAAAACAAATAGACCAGCATTAATTCTTGCACCAAATAAAACTCTTGCCGCTCAACTATACGGAGAAATGAAATCTTTTTTTCCAGATAATGCAGTTGAATATTTTGTATCTTATTATGATTACTATACTCCTGAGGCGTATGTTCCTAGGTCAGACACTTACATTGAAAAAGAAGCATCTATTAATGAACAAATTGACCGAATGCGTCACTCAGCAACAAGATCACTTCTTGAACGTGATGATGTAATTATTGTTTCCAGTGTTTCTTGTATTTACGGACTAGGTTCAGTTGAAGCTTATAGTAAAATGACTTTAAGTTTAAAGACCAACTATGATTACAATAGAGAAGAATTAATTAAGTCTTTAGTCGCACTTCAATATAAAAGAAATGATCAAAATTTTTATAGAGGAACCTTCAGGGCTAGAGGAGAGTATCTTGAAATTTTTCCATCTCACTTAGAAGATCGTGCATGGAGACTAAGTTTATTTGGAGACAAATTAGAAAAAATTGAAGAATTTGATCCACTAACAGGTGATCTAGTTAATGAACTTGATGTAATTAAAGTTTATGCAAATAGTCATTATATCACTCCAAAGCCAACAATTGAACAGGCAATAATTAAAATTAAAAGAGAGCTAGAGTCAACTTTAAAAAAATTTAAGGAACAAAATAAATTGCTTGAGGCACAAAGATTGGAAGAAAGAACTAAATTTGATTTAGAAATGATTGAAGCAACTGGTTCATGTGCTGGAATTGAAAATTACTCAAGATTTTTATCAGGCAGAAAACCTGGAGAGCCACCTCCCACGCTATTTGAGTATTTTCCAGATGATACTTTAATTTTTGTTGATGAATGTCATGTAACTGTTCCTCAATTAAACGGAATGTATAAAGGTGATAGATCTAGAAAAAGTAATCTTGCAGAGTATGGTTTTAGGTTGCCTTCTTGTATGGATAATCGTCCTCTTAAATTTGAAGAATGGGATGCAATGAGAACTCAAACAGTTTTTGTATCAGCTACACCTGGACCTTGGGAATTAAAACAAACAAAAAATAAATTTGTAGAGCAAATTATTAGGCCTACAGGGTTAATTGATCCACCTGTTGAAATAAGACCTGCTAAAAATCAAGTGGATGACTTAATGCACGAGTGTGTAAAAGTAATAAATAATAATTTTAGGGTGTTAGTTACCACTTTAACTAAAAAGATGGCAGAGGATCTAACAGAATATCTTCATGAAAATGGTATTAAAGTTAGATATATGCACTCAGATATAGATACTTTAGAGCGAATTGAGATCATGAGAGATCTAAGACTTGGAGTATTTGATGTACTAGTTGGAATTAACTTGCTTAGAGAAGGACTTGATATTCCCGAATGTGCTTTAGTTGGTATTTTAGATGCTGATAAAGAAGGTTTTTTAAGATCCGAAACTTCCTTAGTTCAAACTATTGGAAGAGCTGCAAGAAATCTTGAAGGTAAAGTTATTCTTTATGCAGATAAAGAAACTAAAAGTATTAAAAATGCAATTAAAGAAACAGATAGAAGACGAACTATTCAAGTAGCCTACAACAAAAAACACAATATTAGTGCAACTAGTATTAAAAAAGAAATTGGAGATGTTCTTGAAAGTGTTTATGAGAAAGATTATTTAAAAGTTGGGACTGATGAGAATATTGGAGGTAATCTAAAAAAACATCTAAAAGCTCTTAATAAAAGAATGAAAGAGTCTGCAACTAACCTTGAATTTGAAGAAGCTGCAAAAATTAGGGATGAAATAAGAAAACTCGAAGCATCTGAGCTAGAAATTACTTTAAATCCTAAGGTAAAAAAATATAGTTCAAAAAATAAAATTTATCCAAAAGGTAGATCAACTATGGGATTACCAGGTACAAGGGCACAAAAAGGTAAGAAAAAATGGAAGCAAACAAAATAATTATAACTGGTGGAGCTACTAGAATTGGTGCTGCTATTGCAAGAAAATTATCTGGTCCAAAAAAAGAAATACTTATCCATTATAATAAATCTAAATCAAAAGCCGAAGCTTTAAAAAAAGAATTAGAGAAAAATGGTACTAAAATTTATTTGGTTAAGGGAGATTTAAGTAAAGAAACGGATGTAAATAAAATAGTTAAATTTGCAAAATCTAAATTGAAATATTTTGATTGCCTGATTAACAATGCATCCCTTTTTGAAAACGATAGATTAGATGACTTTACTACTGATAGCTGGGGAAGGCACTTAAGAACAAATTTAAGAACACCTGCTCTATTGTCTAAAGAGTTTTCTAAAAACATTAAAGGTAAAAATAACAATATTATAAACATTATAGATCAAAGAGTATTCAAACTTACTCCTTATTTCTTCTCTTATACAATAAGTAAAACTGGTCTTTATACCTTAACTAAAACAAGTGCTATGAATTTTGCTCCAAATATTAGAGTGAATGGAATAGCACCAGGTCCAACTATTAAAAATAAAAGGCAAAGTGACAAACATTTTAGAAAACAATATTTAGCAACACCACTGAAAAAACAAGTGAATGTTGATGAAATTTGTAATGCAGTTGACTTCTTTATTAAAAACAGTTCTATCACTGGCCAAGTTTTAGCAATTGATAGTGGTCAAAATTTAAACTGGCAAACACCTGATGTTATAGGAAAAGAATGAAAAAAATTTTATTTACCTTAACTCTCATAGTTTTAATATCTTCATTTTCTCATGCACGAGAGTGTAAAACTGGAGACATAAAGGGTGATGCTTTTATCTATAGTGATGGAAAGAAAGTAAAAGTTATGAAAGGAACTGATATTCCTGATCCTTCTAATAAAATTATTATGATTTTTAACAAAGGAGGATGGAAAGTTGATAAAAAATGGGGCGAATGCAAAGATCATGTACCAAAACAATTAGGTCAAATATCTGGAACAAAAATAAATGGTAAAGAATTGGTCTTAATGTTAAATGGCAGACTACATAAAGCAGGTGGAGATGATGGATATGGATGTGGATGGAAATTCAAAGGTGCATTTCATCAACCTTGGTATGATTGCATTTTAGAAAACTGGGGAATAAGCAAAAGAGCTAGTGTAAATAAAGAATTAATTGATGAACTAGTTTTAAAGGGTACTCCCAGAAATCAAATTTTTATGTCAGGTTTATCTTGTGGTGGAATTGATACATTGAGACACAAAGGTCTTTACCCAGAGGATTTCAATGCAACAATTGCTTTTATGCCTAACTGTTGGGATAGAAGACCTGATACGCCGCTTCGAAAAATGCAGATTGATGAATTAAAAAGTTTTGAGAGAATTGATGCATTAGTTTTTCATAGTCCTGTGGATGGCGAAGGAGATTGGAGGAGTAATAGCATTTGGATGAAAAAAGATTTAGGAGATATTCCTGGAATACAATGGATTGATACCCCTGGACATACAGGAAAAGATATAGTGGTTAATGGAAAAAAGTGTAAAATTAAAGATAAAATGAAAGGTGGATGGGAGGAAGCTTGGCCTGAAGGAAAAGAGAAACTAACAAGTAAAAAAAAATTTATTAAAGTTGATAAGAAATTATATAAAGAAATGAAGAAAAAAAGTGCAGGACATTACCTGGTTTCATATTCTTGTTTTAGTTATTATCATCCAATGATTATAGAATTTATAGAGTCTAGAATTTAAATTATGAAAAAGAATAATTTCAAAATTGTTAAAATAGATAAAAATAAAAGTTTATTTAATTACGAAAAAAAAATTCTTATTAAAGAATTAACCTTGGATTTAAAACTTGGGTATTACGAATTTGAAAAAGAGAAACCTCAAAAAGTTAAATTTAGCCTTGAGATTGATTACGAAGATAAAAAACCAACCAGTGATAAAGATATCAAATCTATTGTAAACTATGGGCAAGTTGTAAAGTTGATTAAAAAACTTACCAAAAATAAACACTACAACTTTTTAGAAACTCTGGCAGAAGACGTTTTTGATGTTTTGTTCAAGGACAAACGTATTGGTAAAATAATGCTTCAAATTGAAAAACTTGAGATATTAAAAGAATGTACCTCTGTTGGTATTCAAATTACCAAAAAAAGAAGTCATGAAAAGCTCTGAACTTGGAAAAGAAGTAATAAAAAAAGAGCTACCACTAATTCCTAAAAGCCCTGGTGTTTATAGAATGCTCAATCATAAAGATGATATTCTTTATGTTGGAAAAGCTAAAAACTTACCCAATAGATTGAAAAGTTATGTTGCTGAAAAAAATCACATCATTCGAACGGAGAGAATGCTATCTCAGACTTTTAAAATTGAGATCACCACTACAGCAAATGAAAGTGAAGCCTTACTTTTAGAAGCCAATTTAATTAAAAAACATAAACCAAAATTCAATATTTTGCTTAAAGACGATAAGTCATTTCCTTTCATATTTATTGGTGAGAAAGAACAATGGCCTAGAGTAATGAAGCATAGAGGTAAAAAAGAAAAAGAAGGGTTTTATTTTGGCCCTTTTGCTTCCGCAGGCACTGCTAATTGGACAATTAAAATGCTTCAAAAAATATTTCATTTAAGAGTTTGTGATGATGGAACTTTTAAAAATAGAACGAGACCATGTATACTTTATCAAATTAAAAGATGTTCAGGTCCCTGTGTGGGCTACATTGATAAATCTGATTATAAAAAAACAGTAGACCAAGCTATTCAATTTGTATCTGGTAAATCAAGGGATATACAAAAAAATCTTTCTAAAGAGATGGAAGCTGCTAGTGACGAGCTTGATTTTGAAAAAGCTTCAATTTTAAGAGATAGAATAAAATCTTTAAATATCATTCAATCCTCACAAAGAATTAATGAGGCAAATCTGGTTGATGCTGATGTTATTGCTGCTTATAAAGAATCTGGTAAAGCTTGTATTCAGGTCTTTTTTTATAGATCAAAACAAAATTGGGGAAACCAAGCTTACTTTCCAAAACATGATCCTGATCAAAGTATTTCAGAAATTATGTCTTCTTTTTTAATGCAATTTTACGAAAATAAAACTGTTCCAAAATTAGTTATTATAAATAGTGAAATCAACGATAAAAAACTAATTGAAGAAACTCTTAGTAAAAAAGAAGGTAATACGATTTCCATCAATACAGCCAAAAAAGGAACGAAAGCAAAAGTCATTGCTATGGCTGAAAAAAAATGCAAAAGAGTCATTAAATAGAAAACTTTACGAAACAAATAATAACAAAAATTTATTTGAGGGTGTTTCTAAAAAATTTGATCTAAAAAATGCTATTAGCTTAGTAGAAGTGTATGACAACAGTCATATTTCTGGAACTAATAGTGTGGGTGCCATGGTCACGTTTGGAAATGAGGGTTTTGTTAAAAAAAGATATCGAAAATTTGATATTAAAACAAAAGGTGCTGAACAAGATGATTTTGCTATGCTTAAAGAAGTCTTATCTAGGAGATTTAAAAGAGCAATTTTAGAAAAAGGTAATTATTTAACATTGCCAGACTTAATACTAATAGATGGGGGTAAGGGACAATATTCTTCTGCTAAAGAGGTGCTAAATGAACTTGGTTTATATGATCTACCGATGATTGCTATTGCAAAAGGTAAAATGAGAAATAGTGGTAATGAAACTTTTTTTTACAACGGCAAAAGCTACAAATTTGAAAAAAATGATCCAACTTTATTTTTTATGCAAAGACTTAGAGATGAGGCTCATAGATTTGCAATTACTTCACATAGAGCCAAACGAGCAAAAGGGTTGTCAAAATCATTATTAGACCAGATCGATGGTATTGGAGCTATTAGAAAAAGGTCGTTATTAAACCATTTTGGCTCAGCTAGAGCTGTAGAGTCTGCGAGTTTCGATGAGATAAAATCTGTAGAAGGTGTTGAGGAAAAAGTAGCAAAAAAGATATATAACTTTTTTCATGAATAATTATGCTTAGAAAAATTCCTAATATACTGACGATTGGTAGAATAATTATTGTACCCTTTTTTGTTTTAGCCTTCTATCTTCCTGGGTTTTATGGAGATTTGACAGCTCTAATTTTGTTTATTGTAGCATCATTCACTGATTTTTTAGATGGTATGCTAGCTAGAATGCTTGGCGAGGAGTCTAAACTTGGAGAACTTTTAGACCCAATAGCAGATAAAATTATAGTTGCAACAGCATTAATTCTTCTAGTCATGGATGGTACAATCAGACATTACGAAGTTATAGCAGCAATTATTATTTTAACCAGAGAGATTTTAATTTCAGGACTTAGAGAATTTTTAGCTAAAGGAAAAATCAAACTCCCTGTTTCAAATCTTGCTAAATTAAAAACTGTTTTACAAATGGTTTCTATTGCTTTGTTATTATCAGGGGATACAGGAAATAAGATAATTAATTTCCAAGATTACAACGCACAAACTATTGGAATTATTTTATTATGGCTTTCAGCGTTTTTAACTCTTTTCACTGGTTACGATTATATGCGAAAAGGAATAGATCACGCAATGTCAGAAGATAATAAAAATTAAGCAGCCTTCTGCGTTCTAACCAAAGTTTGATAACTTTCATTTAGATCAATTATAGTATTACAGACCTTAAATTGATTTTCAGCAATACATGATACAGGAGTAACTTCTGCTGCAGTTCCAGTTAGAAAACATCCTACAAAATTAGAAAGTTCCGAGGGATTTATTTTTCTTTCATGTACTTTGATATTCTTTGATTTTGCAATTTCAATGACTGTTCTTCTAGTAATTCCATCTAAAAAAGAGTCTGGAATTGGTGTGTGTAAATCACCATTTTTATCTTTAAAAAAAATATTTGCACCCGTTGCCTCAGCCACATTACCCTCATGATCAAGCATTAATGAATCTGTGTAACCTTGTTTTTCTGCTTCATGTTTTGATAGTGTGCAAATCATATACAGGCCTGAAGCTTTTGTGTCCCAAGGAATAGTATTAGGAGCTGGTCTTCGCCAATTAGAGATATTTAATTTTATTCCTTCTACTTTAAGTTTCGGATCAAAATATGATCCCCACTCCCAGGTTGCAATGGCTACATGAATTTTTGTTAGTTGTGCAGAAATTGCCATCATTTCACTGCCTCTCCAAATTGTAGGTCTTACATATCCATTTTGTACATTTTGCACTGAAACAATTTTATTGCAGGCATCATTTATTTCTTTCTCTGAATATGGAATTGTCATTCCCATTCTTTTTGCTGAATAAAAAAGTCTTGAAGTATGTTCTTCTAATTTAAATATTGCACCATCATAAACTCTTTCACCCTCAAAAACACAACTCGCATAATGAAGTCCATGATTTAATACATGTATTTTTGCATCAGCCCAGTCTAATAGTTCGCTATTATACCAAATTTTCCCAGATCTCTTATCGTATGGCACCATGTATGAAATTTTTTAATTATAATTAAAAAATATCTTTGTATCTTTAATATGTCAATATAACTTACCTAAAATGAAAGAACTTTTATACCTAAAAGATGATCAGTTAAAAAGCTTAATAGAAAAATTATTTGTTAGTTATAGGGAAACATTTTCTGACGCAAAGAAAGTATTAGACAAATATTCGATTGGTTTGGCTCATCATAAAGTAATTCACTTATTGTCAATGTATCAAGGAATTACTATTTCTGACCTTTTAAAACGACTAAAGGTGACTAAACAAAGCTTAAATAGAGTTCTCAAAGATTTAATTAAGCTAGAAATTATTGTATTTAAAAAAGATGAACAAGACACAAGAGTAAAACACGTATTTTTAAATGAAAAAGGAAAAAAAATTTTTAACGAAATTTTTGATTATCAAAAAAAAAGGATTTCTAATGCATTGCTTAATTCAAGTTCTGAAGAGGTTATTAATTTTGATTTAGTATTAAGTAAAATTATAAATGGATAAATTTATTGCACATATTTTAGTTGTTGATGATGATGATGGAATTAGATCTTTAGTTAAAAAATACTTAAACGAAAATGATTTTTTAGTAACAACATCAGATAATGCTGAAGATGCGTCAAATAAAGTTCAAATCATTAAATTTGATTTAATAATACTAGATGTCATGATGCCAGGAAAAAGTGGCTTAGATTTTCTAAAAGACCATAAAGCAAGACTGGATACACCTATTATACTTTTGACAGCCAAAGGTGAGGCAAGTGAAAGGGTTGAAGGATTAGAAATTGGAGCTGATGACTATTTGCCTAAACCATTTGAACCAAAAGAATTAATTTTAAGAATTAAGAATATCTTAAATAAGACTATTAAAACTGAACAAGTTAGAATTATAGAGTTTTCAAATATTAAAATTGATTTAAATAAACTTCTGATAATCAAAAATAATAATGAGTTTAAAATAAATAATACTGAAAAAATTATTTTAGAAAAAATGATCAATAATCCAGGCAAAACATTTTCAAGAGAAAATATTGGTAATTTAATAAATTTAGATAAAGAAAGATCAATTGATGTAATCATAACTAGATTAAGAAAAAAAATTGAAATTGATCCTAAAAATCCAAAATTTTTACAAACAATAAGAGGTGCTGGTTATGTTCTCTGGATTGAGTGATTTTTTAAAAAAAATTTTACCTAAAAAATTATTTTACAGAGCACTTCTAATAGTAGCGGTTCCAGTAATAGTTCTGCAATTAATTATAACTATTGTATTTTTTGATAGTCTTTGGATTAAAACCAATAAAGGTATGACTAGATCATTAGTCAATGAAATTAGTACATTTGTTGAAGTTTATGATAATGAAAAAATAGACAGAAATGAATTAAAGAATCTTTTTTCTCTTTTTTTAGATTTAAATATTGAATTTATAAACAAAGAATTTGATAGTAAATATAATGAGAGATGGTTCAGTCCAATTGATAGGACACTTAGAAGAGAACTAAAATCAAAATTTAATCATGAACAATATTGGTTTGATACCACAAGTTATAAAGAGCTAATTGATTTAAGGATAAAATATGAAAATGGTTATTTTAAATTTTTAATATCTAAAGATCGAGTAACAAGCTCCTCAGCTAGACTATTTGCGCTATGGATTACTGTACCAGCAGTTATAATGGTAATTATTTCATTGATATTTCTAAAAAATCAAACAAGACCTATAACCAACCTTGCACGTGCTGCAGAAAGATTTGGTAAAGGGGAAGAAATTGAAGAATTCAAACCATCTGGAGCATTAGAAATTAGACAAGCAGGTCATGAGTTTGACAAAATGAGAAAAAGAATTCTTAGACATTTAAATCAACGAACTGAAATGTTATCAGGAATAAGTCATGACTTAAGGACACCTTTGACAAGGATGAAATTACAAATAGCTTTTATTAAAGATGAGAATTTAGCAAAGAAATTAACTGAAGATATTAATGAAATGGAAAAAATGCTAAATGAATATCTTCAATTTACAAGCTCTTCATACATAGAGAAAGATGAAATGTTTAACTTATCAGAATTAATAGAAGAAGTTATAAACAAATATGAAAACGAAAACATAAAAAAAGATTTATTATCAAGAGTTTATTTTAATGGTAGAAAAAATTTAATTAATAGGTGTCTAAATAATATAATTGATAATGCTTTAAAGTATGGAGATAAAATTGAAATTAAGCTCAACAAAAAAAATACAAACTTATTTATAACTATCGATGATGATGGTCCAGGTGTATCAAGTAAAGAATATGATAATGTATTCAAACCCTTTTACAAAATTGATAAGGGAAGGGCAGACTCAAAATCGAGTGTAGGTCTTGGTTTATCTATTGCATCAGATATTATAAGATCACATGGGGGAAACATTGGACTTGAAAAATCTAAAATGGGTGGGTTACGAGTTAAGATTTTTTTACCCGTTTAGTATTTTTCTTTTTTGTTTCAAATTTTTTAATTTTATTTTCTAAGTTTTCAAGTCGTTTTGACAGTACATCAAATTCATCTTTACTTGTGAGCTTCATCTTAAAAACTATTTCGTCTCTTTTTGATTTTAAAATATTTAAAAGCTCAGAAGTGAGATCTTTTGACGAAATAATACCTTGCTCAAAAAGTTTTCCGAGCTTGTCAATTATAAATTTAGAATTTTTCATATATAAGATATACTTATAATTATTATTAAAAATGTTCATCAATAATTTTGACCCAGTTGCTTTTCAAATAATTTCGTTTGAAATCAGATGGTATTCTTTAGCTTATATCTTAGGAATTATTATTGGCTGGATATTATGTAAAAAAATTTTTATTAAAAATTTAGATATTAATCAAAAATTTGATGATTATATAACTTATCTAATCATTGGAATAATTATAGGTGGGAGGCTCGGTTATATTTTATTTTATAACTTTAATTATTACATAAACAATATTTCAGATATTTTTAAAATTTGGCAAGGAGGTATGTCTTTTCATGGTGGTTTATTAGGCATAATAGTTACAAGTATTTTTTTTGCTAAAAAAAATAATCAAGATTTATTTGTATATACCGATCTAGTATCCCTAGTAGCTCCAATTGGAATTTTTTTTGGAAGATTAGCTAATTTCATTAACTCAGAACTTTATGGTAAAGTTACTGAAGTTCCCTGGGCTGTAACTTTTATTCAAGTAGATAATTTATTAAGACACCCATCACAATTATATGAGGCATTTTTTGAGGGTATAATTTTATTTATATTGTTATTGTACTTTAGAAATAAAAACTTTTTAGCAAAACCAGGTTTAATTTCTGGATTATTTTTGATTTTCTATTCAGCATTTAGATTCTGTATTGAGTTTTTTAGAGTGCCAGATGAACAAATAGGCTATTTAATTTTTAACTTATCAATGGGTCAGATTATAAGTTTAGTATTCATAATGATTGGAACAATTGTATTTTATCTTAAAAATGAAAATAAATAAAAATACTAATCTGCCACTTGATAAATTTATTGAATTTGCTCTTTATGATAAAGACAAAGGCTATTATATGAAAAAAAACCCTTTTGGAAAAGAGGGAGATTTTATTACAGCACCAAACATTACAAGACTTTTTTCAGAAATGATTGCCATCTGGATAGTAACATTTTGGAAAAGTATTGGCTCTGTGAAAAAATTCAATTTATTTGAACTAGGAGCAGGGAATGGTGAAATGATGAAAGTTATTGTTGAAACCCTTAAAAATTTTCCAGAATGCTTTGAAAATTGTAAATTTTATATTCACGAAAAAAGTAAATTATTAACAAAACAACAACAAAGTAATTTAAGTTCGGAAAATATAAAATGGGTAGATAATATTAAAGAAAGAAATTCTAATCCAACAATATTTTTGGCTAATGAATTCTTTGATGCACTTCCAATAAAACAGTTTTTTAAAAAAAAAGAGGGTTGGTTTGAAAGATATGTAAATTTTAGAGAAATAAAAAAGGCAGTATTTAAAGAGCAAATAATTAATATTGAAGAAATTGAAAAAAAATTAAAATTTAAAATATCTAAAGATCAAGATATTATAGAATACTCACCAAGTTCATTTGATTATTTACAAAATATTTGTGAAATAATTAATAAAAACAATGGTGGAATGCTAATTATTGATTATGGCTACTTAGACTCAAAAATGCATGAAACTCTTCAAGCAGTAAAAAATCACAAATATTCTGATATTTTAGAAGATATTGGAAATTCTGATATTACTTACAATATAAATTTTAATTTATTTAAACAATTTATTAATCAATTTGATGATCTAAGTTCTATAATTAGTAATCAAAAAAAATTTTTAACAAGTATGGGAATTCTTCAAAGGGCAGAAATTATAAGTAAAAATATCCCCTTTTCAAAAAAAACTGACCTATTTTATAGAGTTAGGCGTTTAATAGATGAAAAACAAATGGGTAATTTATTTAAAGTAATGCTAATTAAAAAAACAGAAAATAAATTTAATACAGGTTTCCAAGTTGATTAAATCAAAAATACTTTCAAGAAAAAAAGATTTAAAACATGGTTTTTTTAATAGTGTTGGTGGTAAATCAAAAGATATTTATAAAAGTTTAAACTGCGGTTTTGGCTCAAAAGATAAGAAATTAAATATTAAAAAAAATTTAGAAATCGTAAGAAAAAAAATTAGCAATCAAGCAAAAAATATTTTTTTACTTAACCAATTTCATAGTAATAAATTTATTTATATTGATAAAAAATATAAAATAAAAAAAAAACCTAAAGCAGATGCAATTATTACTGATCAAAAATATTTGCCAATTGCAGTTCTGACAGCGGATTGTGCTCCAGTTTTAATTTATGATAAAAATTTAAAAATGATAGCTGCAATCCACGCTGGCTGGAAAGGTGCATTTAAAGATATTATAAAAAAAGTTATTAAATTCATGATAAAAAAAGGTTGTTCTGTTGAAAATATGACCGCTGTAATTGGTCCATCAATTTCTCAAAAAAATTATGAGGTAAAAGAGGATTTTAAAAAAAAGTTTATTAAAAAAGATTTGAACAATCTCAAATATTTTAAGATTAGTAAGAAAAAATTATATTTTGACTTAGCCAAATATATTTATTCATCTCTTAAAACTAATGCTGTTAAGTATATAGATGTTTTAAAAATTGATACTTATGATGCTAAAAATAAATTTTTTAGTGCAAGAAGAGCAATAAAATTAAAACATGGTGATTATGGTAGAAATATATCAATAATTATGCTTAATTAGGTTTTTTTAATGAAATTATTATCAGGCAATAGCAACAGACTGCTCAGTAAAAATATTGCAAAATATTTAAAGTCCAAATTAGTTAACTCTAGTATTAGAAATTTTTCTGATGGTGAAATTTATGTTGAGATTAATGAAAATATCAGAGGAAATAGTATTTTTATAATACAATCTGTTTCTTCTCCGGCTAACGATAATTTAATGGAATTATTACTTTGTATTGATGCATTAAAAAGATCTTCTGCAAAAAATATTACTGCTGTTATTCCTTATTTTGGTTATGCTAGACAAGATAGAAAAGTTGTACCAAGAACCTCCATTTCAGCTAAACTTGTTTCAAATCTTATTACTAAGGCTGGTGCAGATAGAGTAGTAACAGTAGATTTGCATGCTGGACAAATCCAAGGCTTTTTTGATATCCCAGTTGATAACTTATTTGCAACTCCTATTTTTGCCAGACATATAAAAAAGAATATAAAAAATAAAAATATAATTTGTGTTGCGCCTGATGTTGGGGGCACTGAAAGAGCTAGAGCCTTAGGCAAACTTTTAAATGTAGGTCTTGCAATTGTTGATAAAAGAAGACCTAAACCTGGTAAGTCACAAGTTATGAATGTAATTGGAGATGTAAAAGGTAAAACTTGCGTAATTGTTGATGATATTATTGACTCAGGTGGAACAATAATTAATGCTGCTAAGGCTCTTAAAAAAAGAGGAGCAAAAGAAGTTTATGTTTATATTACCCACGGCGTATTAAGTGGTGAAGCTGTTAAAAAAATTAAAGGATCTGTTATAAAAAATTTAGTGATTACGAATACAATTGACAACAATAATAAAATTAAAAATGTTAAAAACATTGAGGTTCTGTCTATTTCAGCCTTAATGGGAGAGGCAATTAAAAGAATATCAAACTCAACATCTGTATCGGATTTATTTAAATAATTACCTTGAGTTATTAAAGAACTTGAGCTAAAAACCGTTCACTTTATGAATTCTTTAGACGCAAACATTAGAAACACCAAAACTAAGGGCGAATTAAGTGCTCTAAGAAATAACGACAATGTACCAGCAATTATTTATGGTGGTGAAGCTAAAAATGAAAAAATATCAATTTCAAAAAAACTTTTGAAATCTTTAATTGAAAAAGAAAACTTTTTATCAAATATAGTTACTCTTAATGTAGATGGAAAATCACAAAATGTTTTACCAAAAGAAATTAAATATCATATTATTACTGATGAACCAATCCATGTTGACTTTTTAAGAGTTGTTCCAGGTTTAAAAATTAAAATTGAAGTTCCTGTTCAATTCATTAACCATGAAAAATCACCAGGGTTAAAAAGAGGTGGAGTTTTGAATATTGTTAGAAGAAAAGTAGAATTAAGATGTCCAAGTGAAAAGATCCCAGAAAGTCTTGTAATTGATTTAGATGGTATTGAAATTGGTGAGAGTTTCAAAATATCCTCTATTAAACTAGAAACAGATGTTGAGCCAACTATTAGAGGAAGAGATTTTGTGATAGCGACATTGGCTGCACCTACAGTAATGAAAGAACCTGAAAAACCTGCAGAAGCAGAAGCAGCTGAAGGTACAGAGGGAGCAGAGGGTGAACAGCCTGCAGCAGAAGCAGCAGAAGGTGATAAAAAAGACGGTGACGATAATAAAGCCGCTGATGAAAAAAAATAATTAATCAAAATTGAATTTTACTACCCTTTAACAAAACATATGCTTTTATTCGTAGGTTTAGGTAACCCCACTCCAGACAGTGAAAACAATAGACATAATGTAGGATTCAAAATCATAGATTGTATAAATAAAAAATTTGGATTATCAAAACAAAAACCAAAATTTAAAGGACTGCTTACGACTGGAAACGTAGGAGATCAAAAAGTTTATGCTATAAAGCCTTTAACATTTATGAATAATTCTGGAATTTGTATTAGAGAACTTATTGAATACTTTAAAATAGATGCTGAAGACATAATTGTATTTCATGATGATCTAGATGTTGAGTTTGGAAAAATTAAAGCAAAATATGGTGGATCAAGTGCAGGTCATAATGGAATTGCATCAATCGATAAATTTATTGGTAAAGAATATTCTAGGGTGAGAGTTGGAATTGGAAAACCAAAAGAAAATATAGAAGTTAGTGATTTTGTTCTTCAAAACTTTGATGATGATGAAATGGTGGGTATAGAAAAAATTTCTAACAATATTATAGAATCCATTTCATTGCTTGTTGATAAAAAATTAGACTTATTTTCAAGCACAGTAAATAATAAATAATGAGTTTTAAATGTGGAATTGTTGGTTTACCCAACGTTGGTAAATCTACACTGTTTAATGCATTAACTAATTCAAGTAAGGCTCAAGCTGCAAATTTTCCATTTTGCACTATAGATCCTAATGTGGGCATTGTTGCTGTTCCTGATAAAAGATTGGAAAATCTATCTAAAGTTTCAAAATCTAAAAAAATTATTAATACTACGATTTCATTTGTTGATATTGCTGGACTTGTTAAAGGAGCTTCTAAGGGCGAAGGATTGGGAAATAAGTTTCTTTCACATATTAGAGAGGTAGATGCAATTATTCATATGATTAGATGTTTTGACTCTGATGATATTCAGAATGTTAATCCTACCGTAGATCCAATTAGAGATATTGAAATTATTGAAACTGAAATGATGCTTGCAGACTTAGAGTCTATTCAAAAAAGGTTAGAAAAAAGTAATAAAAAAAATGTTGATGAGGAACAACTGAAAATACTAGAACTTGCATTAGATTGTATTAATAATGATAAAGATATTTCGATCTTAAATACTCAATTTGAAAATAAATTACTAAATCAAAGCGGTTTGCTATCAATTAAGCCAAAAATTTTTGTATGTAATGTTGATGAACAAAGTGTTCAAAATGGAAATAAGTATACAAAAAATTTTATAGATAAATTCGGTGAAGAAAATACATTAATTGTGTCAGCAGATATAGAAAATCAAATAAATGAATTGGAGTCCGAGGAGAGAAAAAATTACATGAAAATGATTGGTTTAAAAGAGACAGGACTAAACATGTTAATACAAAAAGGATACAAAATATTAGATTTAGATACCTACTTTACTTCTGGACCTGAAGAAACCAGAGCGTGGACAATTCAAAAAAATTGTACCGCGCCAAAAGCTGCTGGAGAAATACATACTGATTTTGAAAAAGGATTTATTAGAGCAGAGACAGTATCCTATGAGGATTTTGTACAGAATGAGGGTTGGGTAAACTCTAAGATTAATGGAAAATTAAGACTTGAAGGTAAAGATTATATTGTAAAAGATGGAGATGTTCTAAACTTCAGATTCAACACGTGACCAAATTTTCTTCATACTAAAATAAACTAATACCGTTAAAATTATTAAATATACAATTGCTTTAAAGCCCATACGATGTCTTGCTTCTAAATGAGGTTCGGCGGCCCACATTAAAAATGTAGTAACATCTTTTGACATTTGTTCTACACTAGCTACTGTACCATCTCCATATTCTATTATTCCATCAGAAAGTGGAGCTGACATTTTAATTTTATTTCCATACATATACTTATTATAATGAACTCCCTCATCTAAAGTTAGTCCACTTGGAGCATCCTCATAACCTTGAAGCAAAGAATAAATATAATCTACTCCACCACCTCTTGCTTTAACCAAAACTGACATATCGGGTGGATATGCTCCTCCATTAGCTGCTTGAGCTGCTTTTTCATTTTCATATGGCATAACAAATTTATCTGATAACTTTGCTGGTCTAGTAAACATTTCTCCATCTGCATTAGGACCATCTAGCACCTCAAAAGATGCTGCTATAGCCTTAGCTTGTATAATAGGAAATTCTGGTCCACCCTTTTCTGCAAGATTTCTATAACTTAAATATTTCATTGAGTGACATGCAGCACAAACTTCAGTGTATACTTGATATCCTCTTTGAAGAGATCCTCTATCGAATTTTCCAAATAAACCTTTAAAACTCCAATCAGTCTTTAAATAGTCAACTTTTTCAGCAGATAGCGAATATGCTGTTCCAAGAAAAAAAAAGCTTATGATGTAAAATAACTTTATTAAATTTTTCACTTTAACTTTTCTGAACTTTCTCTATTTCTAGCGGCTGCTAAATTGGGTGAACCTCCTAGTACTGACTCAGTTATGCTTAAGGGTACAGGTATGGTTTTTTCTTTAAAACCAAGAACTGGTAGGATGACTAGAAAATGAAGGAAGTAATATGCGGTTGCAACTCTTGCAATTAACAAATAAAGCCCTTCAGCAGGCATTGCGCCCATGTAGCCTAAAATTAATACATCGGCTACAAGTATCCAATAAAATTGTTTATACAAAGGTCTAAATACTGCGGATCTAATTTTTGATGTATCTAGCCATGGAAGTACTGCTAAAATTAAAATAGCTGATAGCATTGCAACAACACCTAGCAATTTGTCAGGAACAGATCTCAATATTGCATAGAAAGGTAAGAGATACCACTCAGGAACAATATGAGCTGGAGTAACCATTGGGTTTGCTTCAATATAATTATCTGCATGTCCTAAAATATTAGGTGAATAAAAAACAAAAAATGCAAATACAATCATAAACATTAATAATGCAAAGCCATCCTTAATTACAATGTATGGATGGAATGGAACTGTGTCTTTTGAGGGTTTCTTAATATCAATCCCCACTGGATTATTATTGCCTGGAACGTGTAATGCCCAAATGTGAAGAACTACAAGTCCTAAAATTAAAAAAGGTATTAAATAATGAAGTGTAAAAAATCTAGTTAAAGTTGGATTATCTACTGAATAACCGCCCCAAAGCCATGTCACAATTCCTTCACCTACTAATGGGATTGCGCTGAATAAATTAGTTATAACAGTTGCTCCCCAAAAACTCATTTGTCCCCATGGCAATACATATCCCATGAAAGCAGCAGCCATCATTAATAAATAAATGATTATACCTATAATCCAAATTATTTCTCTTGGTGATTTATAAGATCCATAAAACAAAGATCTAAAAATATGAATATAAACTGCAAGAAAAAACATTGATGCACCATTTGCATGAATGTATCTTATTAACCAACCATAATTAACATCTCTCATGATATGCTCAACACTCTCAAATGCCATATCAGCATGTGCAATATAGTGCATTGCAAGAGTTAAACCGGTTACAATCTGAGTAATTAAACAAAAAGTTAAAATTCCACCAAACGTCCACCAATAATTTAAATTTTTTGGAGTTGGATAATCTGTTAAATGATTTGCAAGAGTAAGTAGTGGTAACCTGTCGTTAAACCATTTTCCAACTTTTGATGAAGGTGTGTAATCGTGATCACTCATAAATATTATCCAATTTTAATTGTATTGGCGTTAACAAATTCATATTTTGGAACTTCCATGTTTAAAGGTGCGGGACCTTTTCTAATTCTTCCAGAAGTATCATAATGAGAACCATGACAAGGACAAAACCATCCATCATAATCACCTTTATCATTTAATGGAACACACCCTAAGTGAGTACAAACACCAAGCATAACAAGCCACTCAGGATTTTTTGCTCTATCTTCGTCTTTTTCAGGATGTATTAAATCTTCCATCTTTACAGATCTAGCTTCTTTAATTTCTTCTTCTGTTCGTCTTCTAATAAAAACTGGTTTACCTCTCCATAGAACTGTAATTGTGTTTCCTCGCTTAACTGAGCCAACATCTACTTCTGTGCTAGCAAGTGCTTTAACAGATGCATCTGGATTCATTTGATCAATTAGAGGCCAAACGACTGCAGCAGCACCTACAGCGCCTACCGCATATGAGGCAGTGAATAAAAAGTCTCGTCTTTCTGGTTTTTTGTCTGACATCGCTTATAATAATTAATATTAACTGTTATTGATTAAAACACTTAATATACGAATTCATATAATATAAAATAATATTTTTACTACTGAAAGAATGACACAGAATTCAACAATTCTTAGGCCTAAAATCGCACTATATGAGCCAGATATTCCTCAAAATACAGCTGCAATAATTAGAACTTGTGCTTGTTTAGGGGTCAAACTAGAAATAATTGAACCCTGTGGTTTTCTTTTAAGTGATAAACGCTTTAAAAGAGTAGTGATGGATTACATGGATTGGGATAAAATTGACATATATCAAAGCTCTGAAAAATTCTTTGAAGCAAAAAAGAATCAAAGAATTGTATTGATGACAACCAAAGCGTCAGTATCTTATACAGATTTTAAATTTGAAAAAAATGATACAATTTTATTTGGTAGAGAAAGTGCTGGAGTTCCTGAAAGAGTGCATCAACTAATAAATGATCGTCTCAAAATACCAATGAGTGTAGATACCAGGTCGCTTAATATTGCATCTTCGGTAGCAATTATTTTAGCAGAAAGTTTAAGACAAACTAAATTGATATAAAATGGATAACGAAATTAAAAAAGATCTAGCTAGTAATTGGTTTAAATTACTTCAAAATGCAATATGTGATAACATCATAAAATTAGAAAATAATAAAATCAATTTTCAATCAACAACATGGAAAAGAAGTAAAAGTGAAGATGAAGGTGGTGGTGAATATAGAATTTTAAAAGATGGTAAAATTTTTGAAAAAGTTGGTGTTAACTTTTCAAAAGTTAATGGAAAATTTCCAAAAAAATTTCAAAAAAATATTCTAGGAGCTACTAAGGATCCTAGGTTCTGGGCTTCAGGAATTTCAATAGTGATGCACATGCAAAATCCACATATTCCAGCTATGCATTTTAATACTAGATATATTTGTACAACACAAAATTGGTTTGGCGGAGGAATGGATATTACTCCTGCAATCAAAGACAATCAGGAAAAAAATAAATTTCATAAAACTTTAAAAACATTGTGTGATCGACATAATAAAAAATATTATAAAAAATACAAAAAATGGTGTGATGAATATTTTTATTTACCACATAGAAAAGAAGCAAGGGGAATTGGTGGTATCTTTTTCGATTATAAAAAGAATGATTTTGAAAATGATTTTAAATTTGTAAGAGATGTTGGTGTTACATTTCAAATGTTGTTTAACTCGATCATTAAAAAAAAGGTAAAAAAAAAATGGACTTTTAAAGATAAAGAGATGCAATATATAAAAAGAGGACGATACGCAGAGTTTAATTTGTTGTATGATAGAGGAACAAAATTTGGTCTACAGACTGGCGGTAATGTTGAGGGAATTTTAATGTCGTTACCACCAATTGTAAAATGGAAATAAAAAATGAATAAAGAGCCAATAACACTGAACGGTTTAAATAAATTAAAAGAAGAATTAATCTTCTTAAAAGAAAAAAAAAGGCCTGAAATAGTTGCTGCTATTGCTGAAGCTAGATCGCATGGTGATCTAAAAGAAAATGCTGAATACCACGCAGCAAAAGAAGAACAATCACATAATGAAGGTAGAATAACTGAAATTGACGATATTATTGCGAGAGCAAATGTTATTGATGTAACTAAATTAAATAATGATGGAAAAGTTATTTTTGGCTCAACAGTATTCTTGGAAAATTTAGATAACGGAGAAAAAATTAGTTATAAAATTGTAGGTAAAGACGAAGCTGATTTAAAACAAAAACTAATTTTTTTTCAATCTCCAATCGGTAGAGGATTAATTGGGAAAAATAAAAATGATTTAGTTGAAATAACTACACCAGCAGGAATTAAAAACTTTGAAATCAAAGATGTTCAATACATCTAACTTTTAATAACTTTTTGAACTTGCTTATCTGAAATTTTAAAACCATTATTTACCCAAATCTCTTCAATTGATTTAAATTTATTTCCTAAAGTTTTGCCTTCGGGAATATTAAAATCAGTCATTAGCGTCTTTGCTGTTATCGGAATTATTGGAATTACTTTATCTTTGTAGTTTTTGAGTAAATTGATCAATTTTTTTTCAACTTTGTTGGATGTAAAAATTTTAAAATTTATAATATCGATTACTGCTTCATTACCATTGTAATAAAAATATTTATTAAGATTTTTTTCTGTAAATTTTTTTATATCTATTCTTTCATTATAAAAAGAATTAATCATTTTTAGTCTTTTTTGATCTTTTTTAGAAATATTAAACTTATATAAAAAATATTCAGTATTATCAGTTCCATCGATTACCAAGAGAGACAACAAAAAAATAAAATCGATATTAAATATATTATTTTTTGCATAGAAGTTTAATTTTTTAAATTTTTCTAAATTTTTAAATTGAGGAAATATAAGATATATAAGTTCTAGGCTTAGATCGTCTTCAAATAATTTTAAAAAATTCTTCGAATTAGTTAATTTTTTAAATTCATCTAATAATCTTTCACTAGATAATTTTGATATTCCATCGATATTTCTTTTAATTATTTTAATTGTTTCTGGTCTATGCTTGTGATTTGAATAGTTTATAAAAAAACGTACGTATCTTAAAATTCTTAAGTAATCTTCTTTAATTCTATTTTCTTTATCACCTATGAAGTTTATTAAACCTTCTTCTAAATCTTTCTTTCCATTATTAGGATCAAATAAGTTTCCATTTTTATCAGAATAAATTGAATTAATTGAGAAATCTCTTCTTTCTGCATCTTCTTTCCAATCTGATGAAAATTCTATCTTAGCATGTCTTCCATCTGTAACGACATCTTTTCTTAAAGATGTAATTTCATATTTTTGTTTATCAATTAATGCTGTAATTGTTCCATGTTCAATTCCAGTTTCATAGTAATCAATTTGATTTTTTTTTAACGCTTCACAAACTTCATTTGGTTTTAAATTTGTAGCAAGGTCTATATCGTCAATAGCTTCTTTTTTTATAACTTTTCTTACACACCCTCCCACATATCTCACTTCACTATTTTCAGAATAACTATTAATTGCATCAAAAATTTTATTTGCAGATGTGTTAATAGTTATATCTTTGAGATTTTTACTTACATAATCAAGATTTTGAGATCTAAAAAAAATTTTATCTAAAAAATTATTCATATATGGCTGGGGCGCTAGGATTCGAACCTAGGATGCCGGTACCAAAAACCAGTGCCTTACCGCTTGGCTACGCCCCAATATTAATTTCGTATAACACAAAAATATAAAATTTATAGAGTTTTTGATGTATTACACCAATAATTTCTAAATTTTCTCTTAAATTGAACTTTTGCCATCTCACAATCTTTTTTTGAATGAAAATATGCAACCAATACTGAACCTGATCCAGTCATTCTCACAAATAATAGTTTTTTTAAATTTTCTAGAAATAATTTGATTTTTTTAAGCTTTGGATATTTTAATAAAGCAACATTCTCTAAAGCATTATTTTGTTTTGACAAATATTTTGGACTAAACATTATCTTTTTTGGTCTATTATATTTTGATCTAGTAAAATTTTTAACCCCTGAATAAATCATCTTTGTAGAACACCCAAAATTTGGCTTTACCAAAAGTACGTAAAATTTAATACAATTAGAAAATTTTTTAATATTATTATTAGATTTTAAAATTCCATTTTTAAGATCTGCTCCTAGAATTACATCTGATCCAATTGATTTAGAAATATCAGTAATTTTTTTTTTGTTTATTTTAATATATTTTCTTTTTATTAAAAAATCTAAAATTCTAGCTGCATTCATTGATCCTCCACCAAGCCCCGCCTGCTGAGGTATATTCTTATTTATCTTTATTTGAAATTTTTTATTTCTAATTAGCTTTTCTTGATCAAGTATTTTAAATAAATTTGTAATTGTATTATTACTGCTAATATTTTTAGAAAATTTTCCAAAATAAGAAATTCGATGATCTAGACTATTAATTTGTTTAATCGTAATTGTGTCATGTAAATTAATAAAACAAAAAATACTCTCTATTTTATGCAACAAATTAAGTTTACCAGTTACATTTAATGCTAAATTAATTTTAGCAAATGATTTAACTCGATAAGTCCTCATTTACGAATTTCTAACACCATCTATCATTTTTAATTGGATATTTTTTTTAATATCTTCATCTGTATCTTTAAAGCTCAAAACATTTTTCCAAAAATATCTTGCTTGGATCTTTCGATTTAATTTCCATAATATATCTCCATAATGATCGTTTACTGTTGGATCCTCAGGCATTAATTCAACTGCTCTTTTAAGATACTTTTCTGCTTCGACATAATTGTCTATCAAATAATATGCCCAACCAATTGAGTCGATAATATAAGGATCATTATTTTTAAGTGAGTAAGCCTTTTCCAACATTCGAAATGCTTCATCTATATTATAATCACGCTCCAACCAAGAGTATGCCAAATAATTAAGCGCATAAGCGTCATCAGGATTTAGTTCTAAGGAATGCAACAAATCTTGATCTGCTTTTTTGTAATTGCCTAGTCGCTCGAAACTTCCTCCCCTTCTATATAATATGTCTGACTTAATATCTGAGTTCTCATCTAGAGATAAGATAATCTGCGTATAATTATCTATTGCTTTTTTATATTGTTTTGAATTCTTGTAAAAGTTAGCTAAATCAAAAACCATTTTTAAATTTTGATTACCAATTTTATTAAATTTTGTGCTTATAAAGTTTATTCCATCTTCATAACCTTGTTCTTTAATAATAATTTGTGCCTCTTTTTTTACCTTAAACCAATAATAAAACTCATCATTTTTATCGAATTGTTTTAAAATTGTTTTGACTTTTTCATATTCTTTATTGAGAAAATAGTTCTCAGCTACAAGAGTTAAATTGAACTTAAATTTTGGGTTTAAATAACTGGATAGATTTAAATAGAAATTAGATTTTTCAATATCATCTTGGGAAGAATAAAGATTTGAAATCAAAAATAAAAATTCACTTATTACATCATTGTGATTTTTACATGAAAAAATTTTGCTGAATTCTTTAATCTTATTTTTGTCTAACCAGCTTTTTGTTTGGGTTAACAATAAAGTGGAATTAATATATTCTAATTGGTCTCCAACAGCTTTAGCTTCATCTATTTTTTGATTATCAATTAAATAATTAACATAAAAAAATATATACCTAGAATAATCTCCTTGCTGATTATTAATTAAATTTAGAAAAAAAGAGCCAGTATTTTTCTCTTCTAAATAACATCTTTGAAATGATTGGGATATTAAAGACAAATTCCCAAAATTCTGTTTATTTTTTGAAATTTTTTTGTTTTTAAACGTGTAGATATATTGTCTAAAAGTTTCTGAAATTACTAAATTAAATCTTTTTTCATTTTTAAATTTTAAACTTTGATTTAAATATTCCTCAGCTTTTTTAAAATCATTCTTTTTTAAACTATCAATAACTAATAAAATATATGCATTAAAAAAATCTACATTATTTTTGTTATTTTTATTTTTAATTATATTAATTGCTTGGGCTACTTTATTTTCTAATACTAATGAGTTTACATATCTTTTTAAATAAGAGTTATGTTTATTAATTAAAACTTTTGATGCATTAAAAAATTTTAAAGCATCAGTATTTTCTTTATTTTCATATGCAATTATTCCAGAAAAATAATTTGTTAAATCCCTAGAATTAAATTCATTAAAACTAGCACTTTTAGAATATACTTGCGTCTGATAGAATAATAAAAAAAGAGCTAATACTTTTACTATTTTATTAAACATTTGATTATTCTATGACTAAAAAACTTATAAATCAAAAAGGCAAATTAGACGAGGTATTAATAAATACAATAGAGCCAAACTTTATATTTTCAGATAAACCAATCAATAGATTTAACATAATTAATAGTGGTGAAGATGCTCTTACTGGAAATAAAGCTGATTTATTAAAAAATTTACAAAATCAAATAAATTCAATCGAAAATTGTAGTTTAAAAGACAATTCTCAAAATATTGTTCTAGGTGATGGAAATATTAATAGCTCAATCATGTTAATTGGTGAAACGCCAGGAATAGAAGAGGATAAATCTGGTTCAACATTTAAAGGTGAAATTGGAGAACTATTAAACAAAATGCTTCTAGCAATTGGAATAAAAAGACAAAACATTTATTGCAGTTATGCAATAAATTTTAGACCACCAGAAGATCGTAAGCCTACTTCACTAGAAATTAAAAGATATTCAGTTTTTCTTAAAGAACATATTTCAATAATTAATCCAAAAATTATTATTCTAATGGGAAGCTCAGCGATGGAGGCTGTAACTGGTATTAATACAAAAATATCATCTGAAAGGGGTAAATGGAAAGAAACAATACTAAAAAACAAAATCTATCCAGTAATGATATCTTTTAATCCATCTTATCTGATTAGATTTCCAGAAAATAAAAAATATTCTTGGGAGGATTTAAAAAAAATTAAAAATAAAATTGCTGAATTAAAAATTATTATTTAAGTTAAATGATTGAATTACATAAGAGATATATTTCTTGGTGGGCAAAAAAATTTGACACTTCTAATTATGGTTTGTTATGGATTTCCTTTATTAAGGGGATCTTTGTTGGGTTATTAATTTATCACTTTATTATATTGTAAATGAAAATCATAGCTGGTGTCGACGAAGTTGGAAGAGGAAGTTTAATAGGACCTGTTTACGCAGCAGCAGTAATTTTAAATAAAAAAATTGATAAGAAATTACTAAAAGACTCTAAGACTATTTCTAAAACTAAAAGAGAATTATTATCAAATTATATTAAAAAGAATTCAATTTGGGTAATTAGCAAAGCATCAGTTAAGGAAATTGATAAAATTAATATCCTGCAAGCAAGTTTACTTGCAATGAAGAGAGCTATTAAAAAACTTAAAAAAAAACCTACAAAAATTTTAATTGATGGAAATAAAGTCCCCGATTTAAAAAATTATAATTTAAAAGCAATAATTAAGGGTGATCAAAAAATTCCCTCTGTTTCTGCAGCATCAATTATTGCAAAGGTAGCTAGAGATAAATTTATAACAAAATTGGCAAAAAAAAATAAAGGATACAATTGGGATCAAAATTTTGGGTATGGAACTAAGCAACATTTAAAAGCTATTAAAAAACTCGGTATAAGTAAGCATCATAGAAAAACTTTCTCACCTATAAATAATTACAAGACACACAATATCTAGTCCCACTAATTAAGATAAACACAAATCGAATCCAAATAATTCAATCTCAGGTTGACCCAAGAATCCATTTGGAGTCTAATTATTTTATACAAATGAATACTGACTTTAAAAATAAAATTTTTAATGGAGATAGTCTTGAAGAATTAAAAAAAATTCCAAGCGAGACTTTTGATCTAGTTTTTGCAGACCCACCATACAATTTGCAACTAAAGAATAAACTAACTAGACCAGATAGATCTAAAGTAAGTGCAGTTGATGATAAATGGGATCAATTTGAAAATTTTAAAAAATATGATGAATTTACATATGCATGGCTGATTGAGTGTAAAAGAATTTTAAAAAAAAATGGAGCTATCTGGGTGATAGGAAGTTATCACAATATTTTTAGAGTAGGAACTGCAATTCAAAATTTAGGGTTCTGGATTTTAAATGACGTCATTTGGAATAAGAATAATCCTATGCCTAATTTTAGAGGCACACGATTTACAAACGCACACGAAACTTTAATTTGGGCTTCAAAAAGTGAAAAATCAAAATATACTTTTAACTATCAGTCACTAAAATGCTTAAACGATGATTTGCAGATGAGATCTAATTGGAATTTACCAATTTGTAATGGAACTGAAAGATTAAAAAAAAATGGGAAAAAGGTTCACTCAACACAAAAACCAGAGGCATTATTGCACCGAATTTTATTAGCTTCATCAAATAAGGATGATATGATTTTAGATCCTTTTTTAGGATCAGGTACGACAGCTACTGTGGCTAAAAAATTAGGTAGAAATTATTATGGTATTGAAAAAGAAAAA
>QBYD01000015.1 GCA_003282975.1 Pelagibacteraceae bacterium AG-325-C10 | reverse complement strand
TATTTCATCTGAGGCTTTTAAATAAGGTACTAAAGTAAGATGTATAAATAACGCATTTTTTTTACCTACATCATTTGCAAATTGTCTTATAGCCTCAACAAATGGTAAACTTTCAATATCCCCTACGATTCCTCCAATTTCACAAATAACAAAATCTTCTTTTGAGGAGTCATTTTTAATAAATTGTTTTATTCGATCTGTAATATGAGGAATTACTTGAACTGTTTTACCTAAATATTCACCCTTTCGTTCTTTTTTAAGAACATCATTATAAATTTTACCAGTTGTAATATTATCTGATTTTTTAGCTGATACGCCTGAAAATCTTTCATAATGACCTAGATCTAAGTCAGTTTCTGCACCATCATCTGTTACATAAACTTCCCCATGTTGAAATGGGCTCATGGTTCCTGGATCAACATTCAAATACGGATCCAATTTTCTTAATCTAACTTTATATCCTCTAGATTGTAATAAATATGCTAGTGATGCCGAAGAAAGACCCTTGCCTAAGGAAGAAACCACGCCGCCGGTGACAAATATATATCGCGCCATGGAATTATCTTATAGCGAATAAAAAATGAAAAGAAAAGAATAAATTAATTATTTTCTGGAATTGAAGGTGTATCTACAGTCTTTTCTTCAACAGTATCTAAAACTGAACTAGTTGGGGTTAATTCTGCTCTTGAAATAATAGTTAATGCCAAACTACAAATTATAAATAATGTAGCTACTATTGCTGTAGCTTTAGTCATGAAGCTGCCTGCAGATCTTGATAACATGAAATTTTCTTGAGAAACTCCTATACCTAAAGCTCCACCTTCTGATTTTTGTAACAAAATTAAAGAAACCAAAATTAGGGCAAGTATGATGTTAATCACTAGCAGTATATTTTCCATGGAGGTTAATTATATGTTTTTTTAATTATATCAATAAATTTTTTTGGATCTTGAGAGGCTCCACCAATCAAAAAACCATCAATGGTAGTAATATTTTTTAATTGTAAAATATTTTGATCATTAACAGAGCCACCGTACAAAATTTTTGGACTTTTTGATCCAAATTTACTCTTAATAAAATTTACTGATTTAATTAGATCATTTGACTTTGGAATTATTCCAGTTCCTATAGACCAAACTGGCTCATAGGCAATAATTATATCAGACTTATTTTTAATTGATTGAAGTCCTTTTTTAATTTGTTTTGATAAAACTTGATTTGTTTTTTTATTTCTTTTTTCTTTTAAAGTTTCACCAATACAAAAAATTATTTTTAAACCTGATTTGATTGCACTTTTAATCTTTAAATTAATTAGTTTATCGTTTTCACCCTCTTGTCTATTCTCAGAATGACCTAAAATAATATATTGGGCACCAACATTTTTTAACATTTTTGAATTTACACTTCCTGTGTACGCACCATAATTATCACTAACATGACAATTTTGAGCACCAACTTCTATCTTAGTTTTTTGGAGTCTTTTTGACATTGGTCTAATAAGTGTATTAGGGGGACAATAAATTAATTTAATTTTTTTTTTATTAGTTTTTGAAAATTTTATAACTTTATCAAGTGAATTAAGAGTTCTTAGATCTCCAAACATTTTCCAATTTGCAATAAAATACATATATTTATTTGTCTTAATTGAATTTTTAATCTATAGATTTGTTTTTTACAGATCAATATATTAATGACAATGCTTGAAACTTTAAAAAATTTTGGTGGAAAAAAGATAGGTGGATTAATCTTAATTGGTGTAATTATAATTGCATTTGGGTTTGGAGGTTTCGGAGGTGGTTTTAGTACTAATAATCAAAATAATATAGCTAAGATAAATAAAAAAAATGTAACTACTCAAGATTTTATGAATTATCTTAATGAAAGTAGAATTTCACAACAGGCTATTAGAGAAAATATAGATAATAATATAATTGAAGAATTATTATCAGGCCTTATTTCAACAACATTGATAAGTTTAGAAGTAGAAGAATTAGATTTATCAATTACAGAATTAACAGTTTTAAAAAAGATAAAAGAAAATAAAAATTTTCTTGATGAAAATAATGTTTTTCAAAGAACAAAATATGAAAAATTTTTATTAACGAACAATATGTCGGCGCCAATGTATGAGTTGCAGTTAAAAAATAAAGAGCTTCAAAAACATCTTTTTGATTTTATAGGTGCTGGAACTATTACTCCAGAATTTTTACTTGTAAAAAAGTTTGAAGAAGAAAATAAATCCTTAAACCTTGAATATTTTCCAATGGAAAACTTTTATAAAAATAAAAAAGATTTAACTTATTCAGAAATAGAAAATTTTTTAAAAGAAAACAAAGATTTGTTAAAAAGAGAATATGTTGATTTTAAATATGTAACATTAAATCCACAAATTTTAATTGGCTTAGAGGAATTTAATCAAGATTTTTTTGATGAAATAGATAAAATTGAAAACAAAATATCTCAAGGTGTTACTTTTGAAACAATTATAGAAAATATCAATGCTAATGTTTTAGAAATTAAGGAATACACTCCTTCTAATTCAAAAAAATTAAATGAGGATATGATCTATTCTAAAAGATCATCTGAGATAGATATAATTGAGAATGGAGATAATTTTTTATTATATACAATAACTAATAAATATGATCGTGGACCAGACTTAAAAGACGAAAAAACCAATGAAGAAATACGAGAATTAGTTCATCAAAAAAGTAAGTTTGACTTCAATAGAAACATCTTAGAGGAAATTCAAAAAAAAGAATTTAATGATAATAGATTTGAAGAAATGACAAGCAATAATACTCAATACCTAACGATTAACTCAATTAATGATCACGATGTTTTTGAAAGAAATTCAGTTAAACTACTTTATTCGTTACCTGAAAATTCTTTCACTCTTGTTAATGACAAGGATAATAAAATTTATTTAGTAAAAATAGCTGGATCCTCTAAAAATTCATTTAATAAAACAGATAAAAATTATTTAAAATTCATTAGTAATCAGGTTACTAACAATAGAATAGCTATACTAAAATCATATGATCAATTACTAAATGAAAAATATCAAGTACAGTTAAATCAAAAAACAATTGATAGAGTTAAAAACTATTTCAAATGATAATAAATCGAAGCTTCAAAGATTTTAAGTTTCGACATAGAAGCAAAAAAAATCAAATTATATACAGTTCAAAAAAGATTAAAAATGACGATGAAGTTCTTAATCTAATTGAAAATTTTTTAACTGAAAAAAATAGCTTTATTTTTGAGTCAGTTGAAAAGGGTAAGATCAAAGGTAGATACACTATATTTGGTAAAAACCCTGATAAAATTTGGGAATTTAACAATAATAATTCATATCTAATTAGAAATAAAAAAAGAATTAAATTATACGAAAAACCTGATCAACTAATTGAGAAAATTATTGAGGAATTCAAATTTGAAACTCCAAAAAAATTACCAAATATATGCTCTTTAATTTCAGGATATTTTTCTTACGATTCAATTAGATATATCGAAAAAATTCCTAACAAATGTAAAAATGATCTTAATTTACCAGATGTTAGATTGTTGAGACCAAGAACACTAATAATTCATGACAATTTAAAAAAAAAAATCTTTTATATTATTAATATTTATAGTGATGAAAAAATTAAAAATTACAAAAAAAAGTTTGATAATATTAAATCTGAACTTTTTAAACTAAATATTCAATCTTCAATAAAAAATTTGAAATCATCAGAAAATAATACTTTAAAAGATATCAAAGTAAAATCTAATACCACAAAAAATAAATTCCTGAAGATGGTGAATAAAGCCAAAGAATACATTAAATTAGGAGATATTTTTCAAGTAGTACTGAGCCAAAGATTTGAAGCAAAATTAACAAAAAAGCCTATTGATATATACAAAAAATTAAGACTAACCAATCCTTCCCCTTTTATGTTTTTTTTTAATTTCAGTGATTTTCAAATAATAGGTGCTAGTCCAGAAATATTAGTTAGATTAAGGGATAACAAAATTACTGTTAGACCTATAGCTGGAACACGACCAAGAGGTAAAACTATTAAAGAAGATGTCTTTTTTGAAAAAGACTTATTAAAGGATAAAAAAGAGTTGTCTGAGCATTTAATGCTTTTAGATTTAGGAAGAAATGATGCTGGAAAAGTATCTAAGATTAATTCAGTTAGAGTTACAGAAAGCTTTATAATTGAGAGATATTCTCACGTAATGCATATAGTTTCTAACGTAATTGGTGAATACAATAAAAAATTTTCAAAATTCAAATCATTGTTAGCTGGTTTTCCAGCTGGAACAGTATCAGGAGCACCCAAAATTAGAGCTATGGAAATTATAGATGAACTAGAAACAACTAAAAGAAAAGTTTATGCTGGAGGTATTGGGTATTTTTCAGCAAATGGAGAGTTTGATACTTGTATAGCTTTAAGAACAGCTGTTGCTAAAAATAATAAATTTTATGTTCAAGCAGGCGCAGGAATTGTTGCAGATAGTAAACCAATTAATGAATACGAGGAAACTGTTAATAAAGCTAAAGCTTTAATCAACGCTTTAAGATAATGAAAATATTATTAATTGATAACTATGATAGTTTTACATTTAATCTTTATCACTACCTATCATCTTTAAATACAAAAGTTGATGTTGTTAGAAATGATAAAATAACTTCGAAAGATATTATCAATAAAAAATATAATAAAATTGTAATTTCTCCAGGTCCAGGTAATCCAAATCAGTCAGGTAATTGTTTAGATATATTAAAAAATCTTCATAAAGATATTCCTTTTCTTGGAGTTTGTCTTGGCCATCAAATCATAGGGCAAGTATTTGGCTCAAAAATTATTCAAGCTAAAAAACTTATGCATGGAAAGACAAGTAAAATTAGGTCAAAAAAAATTGGAATTTTAAAAAATCTTCCAAATACCTTTGAGGCAACACGATATCACAGTCTAATAATCGATAAAAAATCGCTTTCTAGTGACCTTGAAATAACAGCTGAGACAAATGATGGATTAATTATGGGTATTCAGCATAAAAAATTTAATATTCATGGTGTACAATTTCATCCTGAAAGTATTAAAACTAAATTAGGAATAAAAATATTAAAAAATTTTATTAATTATTAAAATAATGGATCAATATTTAAAAAAACTTAAAAATAAGCAAAATCTATCATTTGATGAAAGTAAATCTGCATTTGAAATTTTAATGACAGGTGAGGCATCTGAAAATCAAATATATGATTTTTTAACTTTACTATCATCTAAAGGGGAAGTTTCAGATGAAATAGCTGGTGGTGTATATGTACTTAGAGAAAAGTCAAAAAGAGTAAATGTTGAAGGTTGTGTTGACACTTGTGGAACAGGTGGTGATGGAATGAATACATTGAATATATCTACTGCTTCAGCTCTACTATTAGCAAGTATGGGCACCAAAGTAGCAAAACATGGCAATAAAGCAGTTTCATCAAAATGTGGATCTGGAGATGTTCTAGAAGCACTTAATATTAAAATAGATCTTGAGCCAAATGATATAGAAAAAGAAATTAATAGTAATAATTTTGGTTTTATGTTTGCTCCAAATTATCATAGTGCAATGAGGTTTGTTGGTCCAGTAAGAAAAAAGATTGGTAAAAGAACGATTTTTAATATGATTGGACCTTTAAGCAATCCAGCATTAGTTAATAAACAAGTTGTTGGGGTATTTGACAAAAAACTATTAAATATATTTGCTGAGGGACTTAAAAATTTAAAAATAAAATTCGCATGGATTGTAAACAGTGAGGACGGATTAGATGAAATATCTCCTTATGCTAAAACTAATATCATGCAATTAAGAGAGGGAGAAATATCTGAAATTACTATCGATCCAAAATTATTAAATATTAATGCTGAGAAATTTCAAAATCTTGTTGGAGATGATGCTAACTATAATGCAAATAAAATGATAGAAATTTTTAAAGGTAAAGATAATGATTTTTCTAAAGCTGTTTGTTTAAATGCAGCAGCGGGTTTAATTGTTAATGAAAAATTTTCAGAATTTTCAGATGCATATAATCATAGTAGAGAATTTATTTTATCCGGAAAACCCTATTTGCATTTAAAAAAACTACAAAATGTCTGAAAATATTCTTGAAAAAATAATTAAGAAAAAAATTCAAAAAATAGACCATCTTAAAAAGTCTATAAACTTGGACCAACTTAATGATAATATTAATATAAATAGTAGTTTTATAAATTTTAAAGAAAAAATTCAAAATAATATCTCTAATAATAAAACATCCATTATTGCAGAAATAAAAAAAGCTAGTCCATCTGCTGGTATTATTATTAATGATTACAATCCAGTAGAAATAGCCAATATATATAAGAATAATAAGGCTACTTGTCTTTCTGTTTTAACAGAGGAAGATTTTTTTTTAGGAAATATAAATCACATTAGTAAAATAAAAGAAAAAATTAGCTTACCAATATTGTGTAAAGATTTTTTCATAGATACTTTTCAAATACCATTAGCCAAAAGTTATGGTGCTGATGCAATCTTAATTATTTTAGCTGGTGTCTCTGATAATTTGGCAAACGAATTATATGAAGAAGCCTTAAAACTTAACATGTCGGTTATTGTAGAAGTTCACACTGTTGATGAGGCTAAAAAAGCTTTAAATTTTAAGGAAGCCTTAATTGGAATAAATAATAGAAATTTAAAAACTTTAAAAACAGATATAAATACAACCTATGATATTTATAATGTACTAATTAATCACAAAGGTCCTCTTATTTCTGAGAGTGGAATAAAAACAAAAGAAGAGTTATTAGATTTAAAAAACAAAACATCCATCAATACTTTTTTAATTGGTGAATCACTTTTGAAAAATTTAGATAAAAATTCTATATTTTCAGTTTTATAGATAAATAAACCCCTATTTTATTGGTTTTTTTAGTATTGTTAAATCAAAAGAACTTTTATAGAACATTATATGTACGATATTTGTTCTTATGCTAACTAAAAAACAAAAAAACCTACTTTTATTTATCAACAAAAAGTTGAGAAGCTCTGGTGTTTCACCTTCGTATGAGGAAATGAAGCAATCACTTAATCTAAAATCTAAATCAGGTATTCATAGATTGATAAGTGCTTTAGAAGAAAGAGGATTTATTAAAAGATTAGCACATAAAGCTAGAGCATTAGAGGTAATTAAATTGCCTGAGACTGCCTCAGCAAATGATATTTATAATAACTTTTCACCAAGTGTTATTAAAGGTGGCTTAGATGAAGTAAATATAAACTCTGATGAAATGGAGATTCCTGTTCTTGGTAAAATAGCTGCTGGTACACCAGTGGAAGCAATCCAAAATGAGGTATCAAGAATTCCATTGCCTAACAATTTAGAAAAAAATGGTGACTACTTTGGTCTAAAAGTTCAAGGTGACTCAATGATTGAAGCAGGTATTAATGAGGGTGATACTGTTATTATTAAAAGAACTGATACTGCAGATAATGGAAAAATTGTTGTAGCTTTAATAGATGAACATGAAGCTATGCTTAAAAGAATTCGTAAAAAAGGTAAAGTAGTTGCGCTTGAAAGTGCTAATAGAAACTATGAAACCAAGATATTTGGACCAGATAGAGTTAAAGTCCAAGGAGTTTTAGTATCTTTATATAGAAACTTCTAAAAAAATAGTCTAAACATCATTGATGTCAAAAGTAGCAACACGATTTGCTCCCTCACCTACTGGAGCTCTTCATATTGGTGGTGTAAGAACAGCTTTGTTTAATTGGCTTTATTCAAAAAATCATAAAGGTACTTTTCACCTAAGAATTGAAGATACTGATAAGGAAAGATCTAAAGATGAACATAAAAATCAAATTATCGAATCTTTAAAATGGATAGGTGTAGAACATGACGGTGAAGAATATATTCAATCAACTAAAATTAATGATCATATAAATATAGCCAATGAGTTACTTAAAAATGGTAATGCTTATAAATGTTATTGTTCAAGTGAAGAAATTGAAGAGCAAAAAAAAAGAGCTAGACAAAAAAAACTTCCTTATATTTATAATAGGAAATGGAGGGAAATTCCAGAGTCAGAAGCACCAAAAGATATAAAACCAGTAATTAGATTTAAAAGTAAAATTGAAGGTACTTCAATACTTAAAGATTTGGTTCAAGGAGATGTTGAGATAGATAACAATACTATTGAAGATTTTATAATTTTAAGAAACGATGGTACTCCAACTTATAATTTGTCAGCAACTGTAGATGATCATCAAATGGGGATGACTCATATTATTAGAGGTGATGACCATAAAATAAATACTTTTAAACAAATTCAAATCTATTTAGCAATGAATTGGGATTTACCAGCATTTGCTCATATTCCACTAATTCATACTATAAATGGAAAAAAGCTCTCGAAAAGAGATAATGCTTCAACTTTAGATGACTATTCTAAAATTGGCATTATGCCTGATGCATTAAGAAATTATTTACTTAGACTTGGATGGTCATACGAAGATAAGGAAATTTTTACATTAGAAGAAAGTATAAAATTATTTAATTTAGATGGAATAGGTAAATCTCCATCCAAACTAGATATGAGTAGAATTTTATCAATGAATGAACATTATATTAAATCAATTGATGAAAATGAATTATATCATCAACTTGTTAATTATTGTGAAAAATACAAAGAAAAAATTAAATCTGAAAAAGAAGTAAAGATTAAACCATCATTGTCCTTTCTTAAAAATAAAGCAAAAACATTAGAGGATATTTATAATAATGCAAAATTTATAATTCATGATGAAGTAAAATTTAACGATGAGGACTTAAAATTAATAGATGAAAAAGCTAAAACAATAATAACAGAATTCAAAAATAAAATTTTAGCAATAGATGAATTTAAGAAAGAAACATTAGAACCCATAGTAAACGAATTAATTAAATCTCATGAAACAAATTTTAAAGGAGTGGGCCAACCTGTAAGAGTTGCATTGACAGGATCAAAGTTTGGACCAGGTTTATACGATATTATAATTTCATTAGGTAAAGAAGAAGTTCAAAAAAGATTAAATAGTCAGATAATTATTTAATACTGTAGTGGCTTCACTTGATGATGAAGTGTTAGATCTAATACCTTCTAGAGTTTTATTACAAACATCTAATTGCTTATGAATAAGATCTGGATTTTTTAAAAAATAAATAACAGTTCTACAAATTTCCTCGGCATTACATTCTTTTTGTAATAATTCAGGAATAATTTCTTTATCGTTAATAATATTGATGATATTTGCAAACTTTACATTTACCAATAACTTAAAAATCATAAAATTTATAAAGCTTAATTTATAAATAATTATAGATGGTATATTTAAATTTGATATTTGAAGCGAAACAGTTCCTGATTTAGAGACAGCAAAAATTGAATTTGACAAAACTTGTGTCTTTATAATTTCGTCATATACAACATCAATATTAGTAAGATCTGTTTTTTTGATATTATTTATTATGAATTCTTTATTTTCATCTGTTGCATGAAAAAAATATTTATAATCATGTTTTTTATTATTCATAAGTTTAATAAAATCTAGGAGAATTGGCAAAAGAACTTTGGTTTCAGATGAACGGCTACCTGGAAAAACTGATATAATCTTTTTTTCTTTAGAGATAACATTATCTAAAACAGTTTTTACATTTTCATTTTTCTCAATTAATGGATGACCTACAAAAGTATTTTTAATATTTTCTTTTTCAAAATATTTTTTTTCAAAGCTAAACAGTAAAAGTATATGATCAATAAATGATTTAATCTTTTTAACCCTATTTTTTCGCCAAACCCATACTTGTGGAGCAACATAATGAACAGTTTTTATTTTGTTATTTATTTTTTTTACTCTTTCGGCAACTCTCAAAGTAAAATCAGGACTATCTACACTAAATAATATATCTGGATTAAATTTTATAATCTCATCAACAGTCATATTAATTTTTGCTCTAATTTTAAAAATATTAAATAAAACACTAGTAAAACCTAGGTAAGTAATATCCTTTAAATTAAATATTGATTTTATGCCTAATTTGCCAAGATGTGTTCCTCCTACAGATAAATATTCGATATCAGGATTTTGTAATTTTAATTTTGAAATAATTGTAGATGCTAATTTGTCTCCTGAAGGTTCACCAGTTAATACAAAAATCTTTTTCATATAATCTTTATAAATATCTTATTTTTATTAGCAAAATTTATACATTTATCCTTATCCAAAAAAATATTTTGCTTAGATTTTAAAACTATTCCTTTTAAACCAAATTTTTTACAATCTTTTAAAGTATTTATCCCAATTGTAGGAAGATCCATTCTAAGATCTTGTTTAGGCTTGGGTAATTTAATTAAAATACCTTTTGAATTTTTATTTAATTTTGAGAGCATTTTTTTTGTGCCCTGTTTACCTTCTTTAGCTATAATATTTCTATCTTTAACAATAATTGCTTGTACATGATCTAAACTTTTTAATTTATTAAAGTATACAACTCCTTTTTTAATGGAATTAAGTTCATTCACATTAGGCTTTAATTTAGAATAATTTCCAGCTTTAAGTGCTAATTCTTTATTAAAATAAATTGAACTTATAACTTTTATACTTTCATTATCTAAAATTTTTATAATTGATTTTATAATAGCAGCATCACCTAATTTTGATGCTTTAATAATACTAGGCATGTAATAAATTCCTTTTAAATCTAATCTTAGTGATGAAAATTTTGGTTTAGCAATTTTTCCAGCAAACAAAACTTTATTAGATCTTTTTTCTTTTATTAAATTTATTATATTTCCAAATTTACCGATACTTATTCTATGTGAATAAACATTTTTCTTAAATTTATTATTTTTTGAAAAATCGATTATAAAATATTTCTTTTTTAATTGTTTAATTTTTTTGAGAACAATTTCTGAAAAATCAGTATCACCTAAAAACAATCCTATCATCTTATTTTGAAAAAGGTGTACAAATTGGCCTTTTTTTATCTTTTTCTAAAAAATTAATAACCTCTTTTACTAATTCATTTTTTTTAAAATCTTGATTTAGATTATTTAAATTTTCAGTTAAATTTTCATTTTTAAAAATTTCTTTGTAAGCACTACTTAAAATCATTATTTCTTGATTTGGTATATTTTTTCTTCTAAGACCGATCAAATTTAATCCTTGAAGTACACTTCTATTTCCATGAGCTATTCCATATGGAATTATATCTCTTACAACACCACACATACCTCCAATCATTGCTGATCTTCCAACTCTTGTAAATTGTTGTACTGCTGAATTGCCACCAATTATAACATTATCCTCTATATTAGCATGTCCTCCTAAAGGAACATTGTTGGCTAAAATAACATTATCACCAACCATACAATCATGTGCTATATGCGAAGAAACCATAAATAAACAGTTATTTCCAACTTTTGTTAACCCTCCTCCACCTTCAGTTCCAGGATTAATTGTAACATATTCTCTAATTTTATTATTATCTCCTATTTCAAGATTTGTTTGTTCACCATTAAATTTGAGATCTTGAGGATCATTACCTATCGATGCAAATGGATATATTTTATTATTATTTCCAATTTTAGTATTTCCAATTATACTAACATGTGATTGAATTTCTGTGCCCTCTCCGATTTCAACATTTGGGCCTATCACAGTATATGCACCAATTTTTATATTTTCAGGAAGTTTTGCTTTAGCATCTATAATGGCAGTTGTGTGTATCATTTATTTTCTTTCAAAAAGTCTCTAATATTTTTTGCTGGATAACCCATTACTTTGGAATTATCTGGAATATCTCTAATAACACCGCTACCCCCCGCTATATCAACGTTATCACCAATTTTTAAATGACCTGATATACCAGCCTGTCCACCAATTTTAATATTTTTACCTAAAATAGTACTTCCTGCTATTCCAACTTGTCCTGCTATAATACAATTTTCACCAATTTTAACGTTGTGAGCCACATGTATTTGATTATCTAAATAAGTATTTTTACCAATTATAGTATTTGACATTGATCCTCTATCAATTGTTGAGCCACATCCTATTTCACAATAATCTTCTATAATAACCATTCCAATATGTGGATACCTTACGTTAGTTCTTTTATCAGGAAAAAATCCAAATCCATGTTTTCCTATAACACAATTATCAAGAATTTTTACATTATTCCCAATTAATGTATTTCTAATTATAGAATTAGATCCAATAGTGCAATTATCACCAATAGAAACATTTCGTTCAATAATGGTATTATGTCCAATCATACAATTAGAACCTATTGAAACGTTGTCACCTATTAATACATTTTTTCCAAATCTAACTTTGTCTTTAAAAATAGTTTTATCTATTAAGTCGGTGCTATTATCAAAATTATCATTAATTGAATTTGGATAAAATTTTGCAGTCACAACTGAAGTAGCTAACAGAACATTTTTTACAATTATTGGACTACAAGTATCTGGTAAAATTTCTTTTAAATTTTCTGTTGTAATGCAAAAAGAAGCTTTAGTATTACTCGCTAAATCTTTGTATTTTTTTGAATGAAAAAAAGTAATATTATTTGTATTTGATGTTAATAAGTCTTTTATATCATTTACATCTTCATCTTTATTAATTTCATCAGAGTTAAGATTTAGAGCTTGTAATATATCAATAATTTTAAATGGTCCATGATTACTGAAGAATGGATTAAACATAAATGCTTTTACCAAAGCATTTACAAATAAGTTATCAAAATTTATTGCTATTTATTTCTTATCAACGATAGTTGCAGACCATATTGCATCTGCCATTTTTTTATCATCAACAAAGGCTTCACCTTTATATTTCCAAACTCTTCCATGAGATCTGATAGCTTCAATTTTTAAAATTAAGTCACAATCAGGTATCACAGGGTTTCTAAATCTTGCTTTTTCAACACCCATTAAAAAAACTAATTTATTTTCATATGTAGCTTTATCAAGTCCATGAGCAGTTAATGCTGCAGCAGCTTGTCCAAATGACTCGACAATTAGAACACCAGGCATAACTGGATTATCAGGAAAATGTCCCTGCACAAAAAAACTATCTTTTCTTACTTTCACAACTGCCGTTGCAGATGATAATTTTTGTATTTCTGATAATTCATCTATTAAAAGCATTGGCTCTCTATGGGGTAATAAATTTATAATTTCTTGTTTATCTAATGTAATCATGATTATTTAATTTTTTCATTTATTTCTTTAATTACTTCATCTGTTAAGTTTAAATTTGATCTTCCAATTAATATATTTTTAGAATCTAGCAAAATTTTGACAGATTTTTTTTCCATATAAGCATTAATAATTGGACTGATCTTGCTTAAAATAACATCAAATTCTTTTTTTTTATAATCCTTAAAATCTTTAACCATTTTAGATTGATCTTCTTTAAATTTATTCGCTTTTTCTTTCAATATTAATACTTCTTTATCAAGCTGTTCTTTAGAAATTATATTTTTCTTACTTATAATATCGTTTTCAAGATCTTTTAATATTTTTTCTTTTTTTTTAAGGGTACTTATATTTTTGTCATTTAGATTATTAATTGAGTTTAAAGCTTTTTTTCCTATTTCAGAATTCTTTATAATAAAATCCATATCAATATAAGCTATGGGTTCACTATTATTAGCTTCAGTTATATTAAAAAAAAATAATGCAAAAATAAAAAAAAATTTATTAAAAAATTTCATTAAAATGTTGTCCCTAGATTAAATCTAAAACTCTCTGTTATATCATTGTCCTCTTTTGTTATAACCTCGGATAGGGTAAAGTTTAAAGGACCAACAACTGTAAACCAGTCAACACCGATACCAATAGAGCTTCTTAATTTTCCACCATCGTCTAAAGTTGAGTCATAATCAACACCCCAAAGGCTACCTGCATCAAAAAACATGACAGCATCTAAATTTTGAAAATTTTGAAAAATTCCCGGTATATTTGATTGAGCATTAAATGTAGCGCTATAGTTTCCGCCTATAAAATCTTCTCCATCTTTAGGACCTATCTTACCAGTTTCAAAACCTCTTAGACGTCTAGAAGGTATAAAAAGCCTTTCAGATAACTTAACATCATCATCTGTAATAGAATTGGCACTAGCCAAAGATATAGAGAAAGAAGTTATATTGTTTTCAAAAAATTCATTAAATACTTTATAATTATATATATTTGTAACAGTATTCGTGTCACTGATAATTGGCAAATCAATGCTGTAATTTGACCTGAAACCATCTGACGTTTTAAACTTTTGGTTTCGTTTATCATAATCAAAATTAAATTTTAAAAACGTATCAAAATAATTTCCTTCTTGTTTTTGTTGTCTTGCAGATGCGGTTGAGTCAGTTTCTATTTTTTCAATAAATGAACTTGCAGATAAACCTAAATTAAAGTCTCTTAAATATTCAAATGAGGTTCCTAAAGCTAATCCAGTTTTATTAGTTTTATATCCGAAGTCTTTTAATTTATCAGTTTCCTCAGCTTTTATATTTAAGTAAACTAATTTATCTGAATTATTAAAGTTAGGATTAGTTATAGCATAATTTCCTTTAATAGAATCTGAAGAGATACTTATATTTGCATCAACAGCAACACCTTTTCCTAAATAATTATTTTCTCTAACACCAATAAAGAAAGTTCCACCATCTGTACCCACACCCGCTCCAGCAGTTATTTCACCTGTTGATTTTTCAACAAATTCATAATTTATTACTTTAGAATTTTGGTTCTTACCTTCAGTAATATTAGATTTTACACTTTTAAAAAAATTTAAATTTTTTAGATTATTTTCAGATTTTTTTGCTAAAATTTCATTATAAGGATCACCTTCATCAATTTCCAATTGGTTTCTAATTACGCTTTCTCTTGTAATATTATTTCCAAGTATATTAATTCTCTCTATAAAAAAAGATTTACCTTTTTCAACAACAAAATCGATATCCAATTTATCAGATCTAATATTCTGTAAAGTATAAGCGGTTGATGATTTGAATTCTTCAGTTGTGGTAATTAAATCAATTTCATCTAAAATTTTATCAACAGAATAAAGTGAATAAGGTTCATCTTTAAGTTCTATTAACAATTTTTTTAAATCTTTATAATTTTCTTCATCAAAATCTTTTGGCAAGACAACTTTCATTTCACCAAAATAAAATTTTTTATTGGCATTTATGTTAAAAATTAATTCAAATTCATTCTTATTAATTAGTTTTGCAAATGAGGTATTTATTTCAACATTATAATAACCTTTATTTAAGTAGAAATTTTTTAACAATCTTTTATCTAATTTTATTAATTCTTCCTGTAAAAATTTTTTACCCGAAATAAATTTCCAAAATTTGTATTCTTCACTAACTAAAACACTTCTTAATTTATTATCTTTAAATATCTTGTCACCGATAAAAGAAATTTTTCCTATTCTAGATTTTTCACCAAGATCAATACGATAATCAATACTTACCATATTATCATCTAATATTTCTACATAAGGATCAATTTTAGAAAAATAATATCCAGCTGGCTTAAGTTTAGATTGTATAATTTTTTTTTCCTCTGATAAAAAGAAACTATTAAAAGATCCTCTTGGTTTTAAAATTAAACTTTCTCTAATTAATTTTTTGAACTTTTTGGCTTTTATGCCAGTAATTTTAATATCCTTGATTAAGGGTGCTTCTTCAACATTAATTTTAATTATATTATTTTCAAATTTGACTGAAACATCACTAAAAAAATTTGAGTCATATAAATTTTTTAATATTTCATTTAACATCAAATTTTTAAAATTTTGTCCCTCATTAATTTTAGAAAACATTAATACTGTTTCATTGGATATTCTTGAGTTACCTGTAATTTGAATTTTTTTAATAATTTCACTGAATGAAAAAGATAAAAATATTAAATTAAAGATAATCGATAAGAGAATTACGTTAAGTTTATTCATTTTATAATTGATGATTTATATACTGTTTTCAAGGGTTTTCAATCTAACATAATTATTTAATTCAACAATATCCTGAATTTTTTTTGGGTGTTTGTTTTTAAATTTTAAAAATTTCTTTTTATTTATAATCTTAAATAATTTTTTTTGAATATCAGTAAATTTAATTTTATTATTTAAAAATAATTCAACCAGAGTGTCATTTGCTGAAACTATAACAGTTTCAAATAAAGATTGTTTTGATGGTAAAAGATTTAATAATTTAACCATAGGAAATCTTTTTAATTCAATATTTTTAAAATTTAGATTGTTTAAAGAATTTATATCTATTTTATTTGACTTTAATTTTTTATCATCTTTGAGATATAAAGTATTAAATATTGGTATTCTCATTGTTGTATCATGTGCAATAATTTTTGTTAGACCATTATCAAATTTTATAATTGCATGCACATATGATTTAGGATGAATTAGAATTTTAATCTTTTTATAATTTACATTGAAAATATTTTTTGCTTCTATAACTTCATATACTTTATTAATCATTGTGGCTGAGTCTATAGATATTTTTTTACCCATTTTCCAATTTGGATGTTTTAAGGCTTGATTAATTTTTATACTTTTAAATTTATTTAATGAGATGCTACTAAATGGTCCACCTGAAGCTGTTAAATAAATATTTTCAATATTTTTTGTTTTAAGATTTTGTAATCCATACCACAATGAAAAATGTTCTGAGTCTACAGGTATAAATTGTGTTTTGTTTTTTTTTAATTCTTTATTAATTAAATTCCATCCACATATAATTGATTCTTTATTAGCAATAGCAATTTTTTTTGAAAATTTTATAATATTTAAAGTTGGTTCTAGTCCATTAATTCCCGTAATTGAACTCATTGAATAATCAACTTTATTCCTAAAAATTTTGCTTAAGTTTTTAAAATTATTATAAATATTTAAATCATTTTTTTTGTTAACTTTTTTTAGTAGATTATATTTCTTTGGATTTGTAATGATTAAATTTTTTACATTAAATTTTTTAGCCTGTTTGTATAATAACTTATAATTTGTGTCTGCTGTTAAGAGTATAATTTCAAAGTTTTTGCGATCTTTACTTACAATGTCTAATAAAGCTTTTCCAATAGATCCTGTTGAACCAAGAATAGCAATTTTTTTTTTCATTAAAAATTCCAATTCAAAAAAACTAGGTAGGAAAATGGATAAGCAAAAATCATACCGTCAATTCTATCTAAAATCCCACCATGACCTGGTATGATATTTCCAGTATCTTTAATTTTAGAAAGTCTTTTAAAGTATGAAATGATTATATCTCCTATTTGACTAACTAAGGATACAAGTAATACAAAAATAAATGTTTCTTCTGTATATTTAAAATTGTAGATTTTTGATGTAAGTTCAAAAAATATGATGGTAATAATAATGGAAAGTATAAAACTTCCAAACATTCCAGCATATGTTTTTTTTGGACTTAATTTAGTTAATTTTGGTCCTTTTAGAAGTTTTCCAAAAATATAACCCCCCGTATCTGTAGAGATACATATTATTGCTATTAATAAAATATGAAAATAATCATGGTTAAAATCATTTCTGATTTTAAATATTGAGTAAAATGAAATTATTATAAAAAATAAACCAAATATTTTTTGGATATTTGCTTTTGACATTTGAAGCCATTCATATGCTGTTATGACTAAACATATTGAAATAAAAAAGTTAAAAAGAATAGATCCTTCAATTATTACAAAAAACACAATGGGTATCAATATAAGAGAGCTAAAAACTCTTTTAATAAATTCAATTTTATTCATATGTTTCCATAATTTCTTTTTACTTTTTTAAATTTATTGATAATTTTTGAATAATCTTTCTCATTAAAATCTGGCCATAATTTTTTTTCAAAGAAAATTTCTGAATAAGCAAGTTGCCATAATAAAAAATTACTTAACCTTTTTGTGTTACCAGTTCTAATTAGTAAATCTGGGTTAGGTACATTTTTAGTATATAAAAATTTTTCAATATTTTTTTCATTTATGTTAAAATTATTTTTTACAATCTTTTTAATTGCATTTACTAACTCAAATTTTGATCCATAATTTAATGCAAGATTAATTTGAATTTTTGAATTTTTTGATGTTTTTTTTTCAGCTGAATTTAATAACAAATTTAATTTTTTTGAAAAATTTTTTTTACCAATAATTTTTAATTTTATATTTTGTTTATGAAATTCACCAATTTTACTAATCAAAAAACTTTCTAATAAATTAAATAAATAATTTATTTCTTTTTTTGGTCTTTTCCAATTTTCAGTAGAAAATGCAAATAATGTTAAAAACTTTATATTATATTCCATAGATTTTTTAATAATACTTTCAACTGATTTTAAACCAGCTTTATGTCCTGCGTTCCTTGATTTTTTGTGTTTGAGGCCCCATCTCCCATTACCATCCATAATAATGGCCACGTGATTTGTAGGGTTCATTTTATATTGTCATTATTTCTTTTTCTTTTAAAGAAACCTTTTCATCGACAGTTTTAATGTGTTCATCTGTTATTGTTTGAACATTTTTTTCTGATGATTTTTCTTCATCTTCTCCAATTTCTTTTGATTTTAAAAGTTTTTTTAATTCTTCATTTGCTTCTCTTCTAATATTTCTAATTGAAACTTTGCATTTCTCACCAATTGATTTAATGAGTTTTTTTAGTTCTGTTCTTCTTTCTTCATTAAGCTCAGGTACAGGTAGTCTAATTAATTGACCATCTATTTGTGGATTTAATCCTAAATCTGATTTTTGGATTGCAGCGTCAACAAGAGACACATTATTAGCATCCCACACTTGAATATTTATCATTCTTGCTTCAGGTGTAGTTATGCTTCCAACCTGATTAATTGGCATTTGTTGTCCATAAACGTCTACTTTGACTAAATCTAACATTGCGGCATTAGCTCTGCCGGTTCTTAAAGAAGTCAATTCTTTTGAGAAAACCTCAATGGCTTTATCCATTTTAAGGCTGTATGATTTTTCATCAAACATTTATTCTCCTATCTTTATTCTATAAAACTCTTTTACTTTTAAGTCAGTAATTGAAAGTTCTTTCAAAACATCCTTAACTTTCTTTTTTGGCTCCATTACCCAAGCTTGAGATAATAGTGCATTTTCTTCCTTAAACTTATTCATCTTACCCATGCTAATTTTTTTTGCAATATCCTCTGGTTTTCCTGAATTTTTTAGTTCTTCAGTCACAAGCTCTTGTTCTTTATCAATTATTGACTGATCAATTAAGCTAGACTCTAAAGCTAGAGGATTTGAAGCAGCAACATGCATAGACAATTGTTTTGCAAAGGTTTTAACAGTTTCTGATTTATCTTGAGTTTCTAAAGACACAATAACTGCTAGTTTTGCAATGTTATCTTTTACAACTGTATGTAAATAATGGTTATTTAATGATCCAGAATTTTCAATAGTTTTTGTTTTTCCAATTGTGATTTTTTCACCTATCTTTGCAATTAAAGAAACAATATTATTTTCAACTGTTTCACCATTTGACATTTTTGAGCTTTTTAATTCATCAATGTTTGAATTTTTTAAATTATTCAATTCACTTAATTCTTTAACAAAATTTGTAAAATCCTCATTTTTTGCTACAAAATCAGTTTCACAATTTACCTCTACAACAGATGTTTTATTTTCATCTCCACTAACAGCTACAACACCTTCTTTTGCATCTCTTGACATTTTTTTTGAAGCTTTAGAAATGCCTTTAACTCTTAATATTTCTATAGCTTTATCTATATTACCACCAGATTCTTTGATAGCGAGGTTACAGTCTTTAAAACCAGCACCAGTAGCTTCTCTAAGTTTTTTTACTTTTTCTATATCACTCATTTTAGTTTAATTTCTCCTTATCTTCTGTAGAAAATTTTTTTTCTAATTTCTCTCTATCCAAATCTTGAATTGTTTTAGACTGATCATCTTTATTAATATCAAAATTTTCATTTTTTAATGAAGGAGAGGGAATTGAACTTTTTGCATTATTAATTGTTTCTTTAATTAAATTACAATAAAGATCTATCGCACGTCTAGCATCATCATTACCTGGAATAGGAAAATCAATGTTATCAGGGTTTGAGTTACTATCTAAAATTGCAATTATTGGAATTCCTAATTTTACAGACTCTGCTATTGCTAAAGATTCGTAATTTGTATCAATAATAAATACTAAATCAGGAGTTTTTTTCATTTCTGCAATGCCTCCCAAAGATCTTTCAAGTTTATCTTTTTTAACACTCATTTTTAAAAGTTCTTTTTTAGTGAAACCTCTGTTTTCAGCTGCTAAAGCAGTTTCATATTTCTTCATCTTCTTGATCGAACCAGAGATTGTGCCCCAGTTAGTAAGCATACCACCTAGCCATCTATAGTTTACAAAGTATTGATCAGTTTCTTTTGCAACTTCAGCAATAGCTTCTGATGCTTGTTTTTTTGTTGATACAAATAAAATTTTTCCATTATTTGCAATAGTATTGTAGACTTTTTCTAGCGCTACTTTAGTTAACTCCAAAGTCTGTGTTAAATCTATAATGTGAATTGAGTCTCTTTTCCCAAAAATGTATTTTTTCATTTTTGGGTTCCATCTCAAGGTTTTGTGTCCAAGATGAACACCTGCTTCTAATAATTGTTGTATTGTTATTTCTGGTATTTTCATATTTATTCCCGGTTAAGCCACCACAGTAATTTCCAATTAAGGACCGGAGGTATAAAACCAACAACTGTGTGCGTGTTAATTTAATTGAGAGAGTATTTACTAAGAATATGATAATTAAACAAGGCTTTTTTTAATTAATAGTGCTTGAAATTTCCTCTTTTCTTAGAAGATTTAGTGATTTTCTATCTAAATTTCTTAAGTTTTTAAGCTTAAATTTTAATGTTTTTTCGGCAATAGTCATATTAATGTTTACAATCGTTTTGCCATCTTCATTCAACGTTTTTGAAATTTTTTCAACTTCATTATGAGATTTTACATTAAATGACACCTCATTAATTGGGTTGTTAAATAGTTCTTTTAAAGATCCAATTTTTTGTACATTAATACGTTTAAATCTATTTTCATCATTAGAAATATTTTTAATAAGAGTAAATATTAGAGAATTGCCTTCTTTTAAAATTTCACGATTTAATTCTAATATGTCAGAAAATATAAATAGTTCAAAAACACTATTTAGATCGGTTAATTTTAAAACAGCATATGCGTTTCCTTTTGCAGTTTTTCTCTCTTGAATTTTTAATAAAGTTGCAGCAATATTCACATCTTTAATTTTATCATTAGAATTAAAATTTGAGTAATCTTTTATTTTATAATCATCAAAAATTTCAGTAAACTGATTTAAAGGGTGGTCTGAAATAAAGAATCCAACAGCTTCAAATTCTTTAGATAATCGTTCTTCAAATTTCCAATCTTCAATATCATTAATAATGTCATTTTGTGAGGTTTCATCTTCTGAAAATAAGTCTATTTGATTTGCAGACTTATTATCAAATATATTTTTTGTTTTAAGAATAAAATTTGGAATTGAGTTAAAAAGTGATTGACGATTATTATTTAAATTATCAAATGCTCCTGCTTTAACTAATCCTTCTAATTGTAATTTATTCATATCTTTTGGATTAACTCTTTTCAAGAAATCGTTAATTGAAACGAATTTACCATTTTCTGATCTTTCTTTTACAACATTAGAAATGGCTTCATAACCAACTGCTTTGATACCACCAAGTGCATAATAAAATTTATCCCCTTCTGTTCTGAAGTCTGCAAAGCAATCATTAATATTAGGTCTTGTAACTTTAATATTCAGTCTTTTTAATTCCTCATAAAATTCACTAAGTTTATTTTGATTAGAAATATCCATTGTCATTGATGCTGCAATAAATTCTTTAGGATAATAAGTTTTCAAAAAAGCTGTTTGATAAGAAATAATTGCATAAGCTGCTGCATGACTTTTATTAAAGCCGTATTCAGCAAAAGGTTCGATCTTTAAAAAAATTCCAGCAGCAACATCTTTAGCTATTCCATTTTCTACAGCTCCAGCTATAAAACCTTGTTTTTGTTTTTCTAGTTCGGCTCTTTTCTTTTTTCCCATAGCTCTTCTTAAAAGATCAGCTTGACCTGCTGTAAAACCTGATAATTTTTGTGCAATTTGCATTACTTGTTCTTGATAAATAATTACACCATAAGTTGGCTTTAAAATATCCTCTAAAAGTGGATGTAAATAATCTGGTGTTTGTCTTCCATGTTTACAGTCGTTGTAAGTTGGAATATTGCTCATTGGCCCAGGTCTGTAAAGAGCAACTAAGGCAATAATATCCTCAATATGATTAGGTTTCATTTGAACTAATGCCTCTCTCATTCCTGCGCTTTCAACTTGAAATAACCCAACAGTATTTCCACTAGATAAGAGCTCAAAAACCTTTTGATCTTCATAACTAATTCTTTCAATATCAAAATTTTTATCAATTTTTTTTGCTAATTTTTGGGTATTATTAATTACAGTTAGTGTTTTAAGACCTAAGAAATCGAATTTTACTAATCCTGCATTTTCTGCTGAATACATATCAAATTGTGTAGAAGGCAATAATAGATCTGATGATGCATCTTTATATAGAGGAACAACTTCTGAAAGTTTTTTATCCGCTATAACAACACCAGCAGCATGTGTTGCAACATTCCGATTTAAACCCTCCAATTTTAAAGATAGATCTGTTAATTTTTTTACTCTTTGATCTTCGTTTATTAATTTTTGTAATCTTGGTTCACCAGAGATACATTGAGTTAATGTTTGAGGTCTTGATGGATCGAAAGGTATCATTTTAGAAATACTATCTACAAATCCATAAGGTAAACCCAACACTCTACCAACATCTCTAATAACCATTCTTGCTTTTAATTTACCGAATGTAATTATATGAGCTACACTATCTTGATATTTTTTTGTTAAATATTCAAAAACTAAATCCCTTTTTTCCTCACAAAAATCTATATCAAAATCAGGCATCGAAATACGATCAGGATTTAAAAATCTTTCAAAAATTAGATTAAATTTAATTGGATCAACATCTGTTATTGAAAGACACCATGCAACTAGTGAGCCTGCACCGGAACCTCTACCAGGACCAACTGGAATATCATTATTTTTTGCCCATTTTATGTAGTCAGAAACAATAAGAAAATAACTAGAGTATTTCATTTCAATTATGATTGATAACTCATGATCTAGTCTATCTTTGTAATCCAGATAATTTTTGTCATCATCTAATTCATTATTTTTATATCCAAAAATTTTATTAAATTTATCTTTTAAACCATTTAATGAATCTTTTTTTAAAAGATCATCAGCATTTCCGCCTTTTTCAGAACTTATATTTGGTAAAATAGGGTTTGAAAATTGAGGCCTAAAATTACATCTTAAAGGAAAATTATAATTATTTTCCAAAGCTTCAGGTAAATCTGCAAACAGTTCTGACATTTCAGAATTACTTTTAAAATAATGTTGATTGCTAAAACGTTTTCTATTTTTTTCATTTATGTAAGTTTTGTTTCCAATACAAATTAATGCATCATGAGCTTCGTGCATATCTTGACTAATATAAAAAACTTCGTTTGTGGCAATGATAGGAATTTTTAATTCCAAGGATTTATTTAAATTAAATTTTTCAAATCCTAATTCATTTTGATCATTATGACGTTGTATCTCAATATAAAATCTGTCACCAAATGTTAAATTCAATTTCTTATATAAATCATGAATTTCACTAAATTTACCTTTATTGAACAATTCACCAAATAAACCCAATGTAGTACCTGAAAAAATTGCTACACCTTCATTGTTTTCTAACAAATTATTAAAATCAACATGTGGATCAGAGAGCTCATCATTTTCAAGAAATGATAGAGACGAAAGTTTAATTATTCTTTTATAGCCCTCCTCATTTAAAGAAAATAAAGGAAGCAAACCAACAGTATCACCAAATTTAAAATTGATTTGAGTTCCTATAATTGGTTGTGTTCCGACTTTAGAAATTTTTTCAGCAAACTCCAATGCACCACAAAGATTTGAAGTATCACAAAGAGCCAGTGATTTAATTTTGTTTAATTTTGAAAAATCTTGTAAATCATCAATTTTAACAGCACCTTCACATATAGAATATTGTGTGTGAATTTTAAGATGATTAAAATTTTGAATTGAAGACTCACCCATGTGAAGGTTTTATATTACCATCACTTATCTCCAATAGTAAATCTGCTTTATTAGCAAAAAATCTATTGTGAGTTGCAAATATTATGAGCCTATTAGGACTTTTTTGACTTTCTAAAAGTTGAAAAATTTCTTTTGCTGTATTTAAATCTAGACTACCAGTTGGTTCGTCTGCAAGAATAATTTCAGGATCGTTAATAATTGCTCTTGCAATCGCAACTCTCTGTGACTCTCCACCAGATAATTGTGATGGAAAATGATTGGATCTATTTGATAAACCAATTTTTTTTAACAAATTTTCTGCTTTTGAGATTGCTAAATCTTTATTATTATTCAAAGATAAATTTGCTAAATAAACATTTTCTAAAGCTGTAAAATCAGGAAGTAAATTATTTTGTTGATAAACAATACCGATATTTTTAGCTCTAAAAATATCATTCTTATTTTTGTTGTTAAAATTAATTTGATTATTACTGAATTTAACAGACCCAAGAGAAGGTTTATCAATCAAAGAAATTAGATTAAGTAATGTAGATTTACCAGATCCAGAGGGACCCATTAGAGCATAAACTTTTCCTTTATGAAAATCATATGATAAATTTTTTAATACTTTAATTTTTTTATCAATATTAAAGTTTTTAGAAATATTTTTTAATTGAAGATAACTATTCATATTTTAGTGCTTTAATTGGATCTAGTTTAGCAGCTTTAAATGCTGGAAATATTGAAACAATTATTGTTATCAATATTGAACAAATTGATATTAATAATATGGATGTAGGATTAATTTCTGAGGGCATTTTACTTAAGAAATAAATTTCCTCAGGAAATAAACTAATATTAAAAGTTGAGCTTAGAAATTGTCTTAAATTTTCAATGTATAATGAAAAAGTTACTCCTAAAAAAATCCCAAATAAAGTAGCTGAAGTACCAATTAAAACTCCGATCAAGAAGAAGATTTTAATAATTGATTTATTTAAAACACCAATTGATTTTAAAATTGCAATATCTCGTGTCTTATTTTTAACTAAAATTGTTAAACCAGAGATTATATTAAACGCTGCAACAATAATTATTAGTGATAGTATAATAAACATTACATTGCGCTCAATTTTTAAAGCTGAAAATAATGACTTATTCATATCGGCCCAAGTGTAAATAAACTCTTCATCAAAAATTTCTTGTACAATTTGTTTTTGAGTTTCAATATTATTTGGATTTTTTAGATAAATTTCTAAGTTTCTATCTTTTTTTTCAAAGCCAAAAAAATCATCAAGAGTATCAAGGTTAATTAAAGCTATATTATTATCAAAATCAGCTAGTCCACTGTTAAAAATTGAAGTGACTTTAAAAGTTTTCTGCTTTGGCATACTACCTATAATAGTCTCTACTCCAGATGGGGACATCAGTGTTATCTTGTCGCCAATTTTAAGATCTAAACTAAAACTTAATTCATTACCTATAGATATAGAATTTTCATCTAAATGAGATCTTATTCCTTTAAATTTTTGATTTTTTATAATTGTTAATTTTGAAAAATCGTCACTTTTATAACCTCTTAAAACAATTCCTTTTGATGTGTTATTTTTTAGAATTATTGCTTCGCCTGAGTTACTTAAAATAATATCATTACTAATAAGTTTAAGGTTATTGTTCTTTAGTTTGTTTTGATTAATACCGTTTTCTTCATAAGACTTGACAGTTATATGAGAGTTAAATCCAACAATCTTATTAATCAGTTCTGATCTAAAACCGTTCATAACCGACATAACTATAATCAAAACAGCAACACCTAAGCTGATACCTATAAATGAAAAAATTGAAATAATATTTAGAAAGCCATCTTTTTTTCTAGCCTTTAAAAATCTAAAAGTAATTTCTTTTTCTAACGTAGAAATCAATTGGAAGCTTTTTGTTTTGTTATAATTTCTATTATTTCTTCTAATGATAAATTTTTAGTTTCACCACCAGGTTCTTTAAATTCTAAAAGATCACCATCTGATTTTTTTCCAATAATTATTTGGTATGGAGCACCAATTAAGTTCATCTTTTTTATTTTTGACGAATAGTTTTCATCTGTATCATCAATGATTGCTTCAATATTATTTTTAATTAATTCTGAATTAATTTTAATTGCTTTTTCAAGAGTAGAATTGTCATTTTTATTTATCATTGGAATAAGTGCTATGTCATATGGAGCAACAGACAATGGCCATTTCATGATTTCATTTTCATCATCGTATTTAGCCTCAATAATAGCCCCAACTAATCTTGAAACTCCAATTCCATATGAGCCCATTTTAACAAAATCTTTTTTTCCACCAGGAAGATCTACAGCAGTATCCATTGCTTTTGAGTATTTATCACCAAAATAAAATATATGACCTACTTCTATACCTTTTGTTATTAATCTATTTTCTTCACTAACCATCTTTTCAAATTCATCTTTATTAAATTTTTCATCTGTTACAGAATAAAATTGCTCATATTTTGATCTCAATTGTTCAAGAGATGCTTTTTCTAGTACGGTATCATCATTTGTTAAATCAAAAATTCTTTTATCAGTAAAAATTTTACTTTCACCTGTATCAGCTAAAATTATAAATTCGTGTGAGAGATTTCCACCTATTGGTCCAGTGTCGGCTGCCATTGGTATAGCTGTTAACGATAATCTTTTAAATGTTTTTAAGTATGATAAAAAAAATTTATTGTATGAAAAAAAGGCATCTTCATCTGTAACATCAAATGAGTATGCATCTTTCATATAAAATTCTCTTCCCCTCATAATTCCAAATCGAGGTCTTATTTCATCTCTAAATTTCCATTGTATATGATAAAGTAATTGTGGTAATGATTTATAAGATTTTAAAGATGATCTAAAAATTTCAGTTACTTGCTCTTCATTAGTTGGTCCATAAAGCATCTCTCGATTTTGACGATCTTTAATCCTGAGCATTTCCTCGCCATAATCATCATATCGACCGCTCTCCTTCCAAATTTCACTTGATTGAATTGTTGGCATTAAGATTTCTTGAGCACCAATTTTATTTTGTTCCTCTCTAACAATTTTTTCAATTTTTTTCATTACTTTAAAGCCAAGTGGCAACCATGAGTAAATACCTGAAGAAGCTTGTTTAATCATTCCAACTCTAAGCATCAATTGATGAGATTTTATTTTAGCCTCAGAAGAATTATTTTTTAATATTGGAATAAATAATTTTGATAAAAGCATTTTAATTAATAATATTTCTTAAATTTAGATAATCATATTTCATCAATAGATAAATTATTACGAAAATAATGCTTGTTATACCAGTACAATAAATAAACTTTTTTAACATTTTTGGATTTTCTGGTGATCCTGGATCTTCACCTTCAATTTTAACTATTTTTGTTCTGTTAACATCAATTGGTAAGATAGCAAAAAATATAATCCACCAAATAATTATATAAATGATGGCTAAACCAGTGATGCTCATTAAATTCTAACTAAATTGATATTTGTAAATGGTTTTTTTCCAGTTTTTTCTTTAGAAAACTTCCTACATGCTATTTTTAGAGCATCGATTAAATTGTGCTCTTGTTGTCTATTTCCAATTTTAAAAGATCTCGTAATCTTTTCTATCTCGTACTCAAGTCCATAGTCAAATTCATCTTTATCATATATAGGCAAACCTCTGTAAGAAAGTACAGGATTATTATGAATATTTCCTTTTGGAGTAATCATAATAGTTATTTCCATATAACCATTTGCACTAAGATTTTTTCTATCTTTAATCGATTGTGAGTCACCATCAACACTTATACTTCCATCAAGGTATAATCTTCCACTTGGCGCCTTGTCATACACTTCTGGCTTTTCTCCAGGAAATAGTTTAACTATATCGCCATTTTCAACTTGAACAGGATGAGGAACTTGCATTTCTTTTGCAAAGTTAATGTGTTCAATCATATGTCTATGTTCACCATGAACAGGTATTACACAATTAGGTTTTACCCAATTATACATATCTTTAAGGTCTTCACGATTTGGATGTCCTGAAACATGAATAAATTCTGTTTCTTCAGAAATTACCTCTATACCATCTTTAACTAGTTGATTATGAAGTTTATATAATTTTTTTTCATTACCAGGAATAATTTTTGAAGAAAATATTACTGCATCACCTTCTTCTATAAATACATCTGGATGCACATAGCTTGAGATTCTCATCATGGCTCCCATTGGTTCTCCTTGACTGCCGGTACACAAGTAAACAATTTTTTCTCTAGAAAAGTTTTTCGCTTCTCTTGCGTCTATTGGTTCAATAGTATTTTTTAAATAACCACATTGCCTAGCTGCTTTATAAATACGGTGCATAGATCTACCAACTAAAGAAATTTGTCTTCCTGTTTTTTCTGCGCAATAAAAAGCTGTTTCCATTCTCGCAACATTGGATGCAAATGAGGTAATAATTATTCTCTTTTTTAAACGTGTCATTACATTAAGTAAATTTTTTCTAACGTCTAATTCAGAACCAGATCTTCCTGCGCTAAAAACATTAGTTGAGTCACAAATCATTGCAAGTACACCTTCTTCACCTATTTGCTTCAATCTTTCTTGATTAATTTTATCTCCAACTAATGGATTAGGATCTACTTTCCAATCACCAGTATGAAGGATAGATCCGGCAGGTGTTTTTATTTTTAAACCATTTGGTTCTAAAATTGAATGAGTAAGAGTTATATATTCAATTTCAAAAGGATCTAAAGTTACTTTCCCATTAAGCTCAACAATTTTAAGATCTTTTGTGATATCTATTTGTTTTTCTCTAAATTTTTCTTTTATTAGAACTGCTGTAAACGGCGTTGCAAAAATCTTACACTTTAATTGAGGCCATAAATGAGCTATTGCTCCAATGTGATCCTCATGAGCGTGAGTTAAAACTATCCCAAGTAAATTATCCCTTCTTTCTACAATAAAACCAGGATCTGGATAAATTAAATCAACTCCAGGAATTGTGTCATCAGCAAATGTAACACCTATGTCCACCATAATCCATTTATGGTCGCTTGGTTGGCCATAACCAAACAAGTTCATGTTCATGCCTATTTCGCCTGATCCACCTAGTGGACAAAATAATAATTCATCTTTCATTTTATTTGATTAATTTTGTGATCTTTACAAGTCCGTTGATAGTTATATTTTTGTTATGATTAACCTTTGTTTTTATTGAATTTTTAAATAATTTAGAAAATCCCCCAGTAATAATTACTTTAAAAGATTTTCTTGTCTCTTTCTTAATTAAATTAATGATATTGTCAATTAAACCAGCATAACCCCAGAAAAAACCTGATCTAACAGCTGAGATAGTATCTTTACCGATAACATTTTTTATTAATTTTAGATTAATTTTAGGGATTAAAGTTGCTTTGTCTGACAAAGTATTTAGTGAGAGTCTTATACCAGGAGCAATTATTCCACCTGTGTAAGTATTTTTTATAAGTACGTCAAATGTCGTGGCAGTACCAAAATCAAGAATTATAAAATTATCCTTATTATTCATTAAACTTATTGCATTAGTAATTCTGTCTGAACCAACCTGTTTATAATTAACTTTAATTTTAATTAAAGATTTTAGATCTAAATT